>DASUZN010000063.1:0-23048 GCA_036376855.1 Gaiella sp.
GCCGACAACGAGTTCCGCACCTTCTGGGCGTGGCTCGGGCTGATCCTCGCGATCGCGATCGTCGTCGGCGCGTGGATGAACATGCAGGCGGCCGGGGAGGGCCTGGCGGACATCAGAACCCAGGTGGGCTCCGCGGCCGCCGCGGCCAAGGGGGCCGTCGACCGGGACGACAAGCCGGCCGAGGCCGCTCCGGCCGCGCCGCCGGCTCCTGCGGCACCGGCCGAGCCCAGCGCTCCGGCTTCCGATCCGCCCGCCGACCCGGGCGCACCGAGAAGCGACACCACCTAGGTCCGCTCCAGCGCTCCTCTCCCGGGTCGCCGGGAGAGGAGCGCGGCTACACTCAGCGCATGGCCGAGATCGGCACGCTGCGCGTCAAGACGGGCCTGGCCGAGATGCTCAAGGGCGGCGTCATCATGGACGTCGTCGACGCCGAGCAGGCGCGGATCGCGGAGGAGGCAGGGGCCTGTGCGGTGATGGCGCTCGAGCGCGTTCCGGCCGACATCCGCCGCGACGGGGGCGTCGCGCGTATGTCGGATCCGGCGATGATCCGCGAGATCCAGGAAGCGGTCTCGATCCCCGTGATGGCGAAGTGCCGGATCGGGCACTTCGTCGAGGCGCAGATCCTCCAGGCGCTGGAGATCGACTACATCGACGAGTCGGAGGTGCTCACCCCGGCGGATGTCGAGCACCACGTCGACAAGCACGCGTTCACCGTCCCGTTCGTCTGCGGGTGCACGAACCTCGGCGAGGCACTGCGGCGGATCGCCGAGGGCGCGGCGATGATTCGCACGAAGGGTGAGGCAGGGACGGGCGACATCGTCAATGCCGTCACGCACATGCGCTCGGTGTTCGGTGCGATCCGGTCGCTCCAGGGGCTTCGCGAGGAGGAGCTCTACGCGGCCGCGAAGGAGCATCGTGCTCCGTACGAGCTGGTGCGCTGGGTCGCCGAGAACGGGCGCCTGCCGGTCGTGACGTTCACCGCCGGCGGAATTGCGACCCCCGCGGACGCGGCGCTCTGCATGCAGCTCGGCGCGGACGGGGTGTTCGTCGGCTCGGGCATCTTCAAGTCAGGCGACCCCGATCTGCGCGCGAAGGCGATCGTCGAGGCGACGACCCACTTCAAGGATGCGAAGATTCTCGCGGACGTGTCCGCGGGTCTTGGGGAGCCGATGGTCGGCATCTCTGCGAGCACGCTTCCCGACGCGGAGCGGCTCGAAGTGCGCGGCTGGTAGACACCGACGCGGATCTACACTTGGTCGCAATGGATCGGCGGCCGCGGATCGGTGTTCTCGCCCTGCAGGGCGCGTTTCGCGAGCACGCGCGCGCGCTACGCCGCGCGGGTGCGGACGTGGTCGAGGTGCGGCTCCCCGAGCAGCTCGACGGCCTGGACGGGCTCGTCATCCCGGGCGGGGAGTCGACGACGATCACCAAGCTTGCGACGCTCTACGGGCTCGACGAGGCGATCCGCGCGTTCGGGCGACCGATCTTCGGCACCTGCGCAGGGATGATCCTCGTCGACCGCGACCACCTCGGTCTCGCTGACATCGCGGTCGATCGGAACGCCTACGGGCGACAGGTCGCGAGCTTCGAGGCAGATCTCTCACTCGACGGGGACGGCCGGCCGTTCCGTGGCGTCTTCATCCGCGCCCCGCGGGTACGCCACGTCGGGCCGGGCGTCGAGGTACTGAGCGAGCTCGACGGCGAGCCGGTGCTGCTGCGCGACGGCATGGTGCTCGTCGCGGCGTTCCACCCCGAGCTGACGGACGATCCGCGGGTGCACGAACGATTCCTCGAGCTAGTCACGGAGGCGATGAGTGTCAGGGCATAGCAAGTGGTCGACGATCAAGCACAAGAAGGGCGCGGCCGACGCGAAGCGCGGCAAGCTCTTCTCGAAGCTCTCCCGCGCGATCATGGTCGCCGCGAAGGAGGGCGGGGCAGATCCCGGCTCGAACCTCGCGCTGCAGAACGCGATCGAGAAGGCGCGTTCCTACTCGATGCCGAAGGACAACATCGAGCGCGCGATCGCGAAGGGCGCTGGGGAGGGGACGGACGGCGCGACCTTCGAGACGGTCGTCTACGAGGGGTACGGGCCCGAAGGGGTCGCGGTGCTCGTCGAGGCGCTCACCGACAACCGCAACCGCACCGCATCGGACGTCAGGCACCTGTTCACGAAGCACGGCGGCAACCTCGGCGCGACCGGCGCGGTCGCCTGGCAGTTCGAGCGTCGCGGCGTCGTGCTCGTCGAGGCGGACGGCGTCGAGGAGGACGACCTCGTCATGGCCGCGGCCGACGCCGGCGCCGACGACGTCGAGCTCGACGGCACGACGTTCGTCGTCTCCGCCGCTCCGGAGGGGCTCACCGGTGTTCGCGAGGCGCTCGAGGCGGGCGGCTACCGGCTGGAGTCGGCGGGGCTCTCGATGGTCCCGAAGACGACGGTCGCGATCGCGGACGAGTCCACGGCGAAGCAGGTCGTGCGCCTCGTCGAGGGGCTCGAGGAGAACGACGACGTCCAGGACGTCTACGCGAACTTCGACATCCCCGAGGCCGTGCTCGAGGCCGTCGCGGGCTGAGGCGCCGGAACCAAGAGGGCGAGGCTGAAGCCAAGCCCCTCGGCGGGCGTGGCTTCAGCCTCGCCCGTCTTCCTTCGGGGCGCGGAAGTCCCCGAGCCCGAGCCCGCCCCGCCTGCGGTGCACCGTCAGGCAGCGGAGCCCGTCCTGGCCGGCGACGATGCTCCGCGCCGCACCGCGCGGCACGATGGCGAGCGTCCCGGCCGCCAACACGTGCTCTGTGCCGTCGACCGTGAGCGTCCCGGACCCGGCAAGGACGACGAGCGCCACGTCGCGACCTTCGTTGACGTGTTCCGGCTGGCCGTCGCCCGCACGCCAGACGAGCAGCGTCGCGTTCAGCTCCTCGGACGCCGTGCCCCAGGCCGGCCCGCGTCCGTCGAGCGTCGTGAGGTCGACGATCTCCACGCGGCCACGGTAGCGTCCGGTTGGCTGCGTACCCTCTCCACGTGAAAGTCCTCGGCATCGATCCAGGGACGGCTGCGTGCGGGTACGGGATCGTCCACGAAAGCGACGGGCGTATCAGGGCAATCGAGCACGGGTGCTGGACGTCAAGCGCCAGGGAGCGGCCCGAGATCAGGCTGCGGGCGATCTTCGACGGGGTCACCACCCTCATCGCGGCGCACACGCCGGATGCCGTCGCGCTGGAGGAGTCGTTCGTCGGTGCCGACGCCCGCATCGCGCTCTTCGTCGGGCAGGCGCGCGGCGCCGCGCTCGTCGCGGCCGCGTCGGCCGGGGTCGCGTGCACCGAGTACGCGCCGGCACGTGTCAAGCAGGCGGTCTGCGGCTACGGCCGCGCGGACAAGGGACAGGTCGGGCGCATGGTGCGGATGATCCTCTCGCTCGACGCCGAGCCCGAGACGTCGCACGCGGCGGATGCGCTCGCCGTCGCCATCTGCCACGTCTCGATGCCGCCCCTCGCGCGGATGGCGTCCTGAGGAGCTCGGCGTGATCGCGCGTCTCAGAGGACGGCCCGCCGGGCGCTCCGCCGACGGCCTCGTCCTCGACGTGAACGGCGTCGGCTATCTCGTCGCGGCGACGCCGGCCGTGCTGCGCCGCGCGACGGCGGGCGCCGACGTGACGGTGGAGACCTACCTCCATGTCCGAGAGGACGCGCTCCAGCTCTACGGGTTCGCGGACGCCGAGGAACGCGAGCTCTTCGTGCATCTCCTCACCGTCTCGGGCATCGGCCCGAAGGTCGCGCTCGCCGTCGTCTCGGGATCGCCCGCAGCGGAGCTGCGCAAGGCGATCGCGATGGGCGACCACGCGCGCTTCCAGGCGATCCCGGGCATCGGGAAGAAGACCGCCGAACGCATCGTCCTCGAGCTGAAGGAGAAGCTCGGCGCTGCGATCGAGCCGGGGCTCGCCGCCGTCGGAGACGGGCCGAGCCACCTCGTCGCGCGCGATGCGCTCGTCGAGCTCGGCTACTCGGTCGTCGACGCCGAGCGCGCGCTCGCCGACGTCGATCCGGAGCTGCCCGCGGAGGAGCGCGTTCGGCTCGCGTTGCGCGGGGCCGCGGCGTGAGCCAGTTCCTCGCTCCCGCGCTTCGGCCCGAGGAGGAGGAGGCCGAGCGCTCGCTGCGGCCGCGGCGGCTCGACGACTTCGTCGGCCAGGAGCGCATCAAGGAGCAGCTCTCGATCGCGCTCGACGCCGCGAAGGCGCGCGCCGAGGCGCTCGACCACGTGCTGCTCGCAGGGCCGCCGGGCCTCGGCAAGACGACGCTCGCGCAGATCGTCCGGGAGGAGCTCGGGGTGGGGCTGCGCACGGTCGCCGGGCCTGCGCTCGAGAAGAAGGACATCGCCGCGATCCTCACCGCGCTCGAGCCGCGCGACGTTCTCTTCGTCGACGAGATCCACCGCCTCAACCGCTCGGCGGAGGAGATCCTCTACCCGGCGCTCGAGGACTTCCGCCTCGACATCGTCTTCGGGCAGGGAGCCGCCGCGCGGACGCTGACGCTCGACCTGCCCCCGTTCACGCTCGTCGGCGCCACCACCCGCACGGGCCTCCTGACGACGCCGCTCCGCGACCGCTTCGGGATGACCTTTCGCCTCGGCTACTACGACCCGGGACAGCTCGGCACGATCGTCCGCCGGTCGGCCGGGATCCTCGGGGTCGAGATCGCCGACGACGCGGCCGAGGAGATCGCCGCGCGCTCGCGGGGGACGCCGCGGATCGCGAACCGCATCCTCCGCCGGGTGCGTGACGTGGCCGAGGTCAGGCACGCGGGCGCGATCACGACGGCCGTCGCCCAGGAGGCGCTCGACCTGCTCGAGGTCGACGGCGAGGGGCTCGAGCGCATGGACCGCGAGCTGCTCGAGGCCGTCGCCCTGAAGTTCGGGGGCGGGCCCGTCGGGCTCTCCACGCTCGCGGTCTCGCTGGGCGAGGAGCCCGACACGATCGAGGACGTCTACGAGCCCTACCTGCTCCAGCTCGGCTTCCTCCAGCGGACGCCGCGCGGCCGCGTCATCACGGACCTGGGTCGCGCGCACGTCGGGTCGACGCGTGGCGAGGGGAGCCTGTTCTGAGCAGCGGGATCTGGACACCCGCGATGGCGGGGCCGCTCGACGAGCTCGTGCAGCGGATCCTGCGTCGCGTGGACGCGTTCAAGGCGGAGCATTCGCTCGAGGAGGCGGAAGTGAGCGTGGAGCTGGTTGACGGCTCGCTCCATCGGCTGAAGACGCTCTCGGCCGAGCCCGGCTTCGGGTTCGTCAGCTTCTGCCCGCACTGCGAGGACGGCGAGCCCGAGGAGCTCGTCGTGCCGCTCGGGGCGATCCGCGAGCTGCGCATCGCCGCGCCATCCCACGAGCAGCCGCTGGGCTTTTCGGGGTCTGGCACCGCAGGTGCCTGACCCCGTGACCGAAGCGAAGGGACGGGAGCGGTGCCCAGTCCTACGTCAGTCCCCAGGTCATCCCTGGCCGCTGCGGAACTGCAGCGCCCGCCACGACGGCGTGGGCGCCAGCTCGAGAAGCGCGCGCCCGCCCTCCGGCTCGGCGTAGGCGAACTCGCCGCTCTCGTCCTCCCACACCACCGCAAGAAGCCCTTCCTTCACGCGGTGGTCGAGGTACGCGCCGCGGAAGACGAGCTTGCGCAGCCAGTAGACGAGCGACTCTCCGTCCACGAGCGCGAGTCGCTCCCAGTGGCGCACGAGGTACGAGCCGAGTGGGCTCCGTGCGCCGGCGATCCGCCCGTCCGCCGCGAGCTCGACGAGATCGCCGATCTCGTCCGCGTCGAGGTCGTTCGACGGCACCAGCCCGAGCTTCACCGCCGCCGCCTCCACGCGCTCCTCGAAGTCGCGCGCGCCGAACGAGAACCGATAGCCGAGGAACTCGAGGACGTAGTCGTCGCCGGAGGAGTAGTTGGAGGCGGTGTCGGTCATCGCTCTCAGGCTAGCCTCCGGTTGTGAAGAACCGTGCCGTCTTGGTCGGGGTGGTCGCCGCCGTGCTCGTCATCTGGCTGGTGGGCACCGCCGTGACGAAGTACTCGCTCGAGCAGATGGCCTTCTTCGCGCCGCTCGCCGTGTGCGTGATCGGCGCCACGGCCGCGGTGGTGATGCTGTGGGTCAAGATCGTGCTCCAGCTTCGCCGCGAGCGCCAAGAGCGGCGGACGTAGCCTGTCCGGGCGAGGCTGAACCCACGCCCCGGGGCGGGCGGCTGACGGGCCGCGTCGTCCGAGTCGCCCCGTACCGTCGAGCGGGCGATGCTGGAAGGCCGCTGGACCACCCGACCGTGCGATTGGAGTCGCGTCGAGGCGCTTGCCGAGAGCCTCGGCGTGAGCGAGACAATGGCGACGGTCCTCGTTCGTCGCGGCCTCGACGACCCGGAGGCGGCGACCGCGTTCCTCGCTTCCGAGCCGCCGGCCCACGACCCGCTCACGCTCGGCGACATGGCCGTCGCGGTCGAGCGGATCCGCGCAGCGGTCGCGGCGGGTGAGCGTATCTGCGTCCACGGCGACTACGACGTCGACGGCATCTCGGCGACCGCGGTCGCGGTCATCGTCCTGCGGGAGCTCGGTGCGAACGTGGAGTGGCGGCTGCCGAGCCGCTTCGAGGAGGGATACGGGCTCGCGGCCGAGACGATCGACCGTCTCGCGGAGGACGGCGTCGACCTCGTTCTCACGGTCGACTGCGGGATCACCGCGGTCGACGAGGTGCGCCGCGCGAAGGAGCTCGGGCTGGACGTGATCGTCACCGACCACCACCGCCCGGGGGAGACGCTGCCGGACTGCCCGGTGGTCGCCACGCGGCCGTCGGCCTATCCGTGCGCCGACCTCTGTGGGACGGGGGTCGTGTACACCCTCGCCCGCGCGTTGCTCGGAAGCGACCACCGGGCCGTCGCACGCGTGCTCGACCTCGTCGCGCTGGCCACGATCGCCGACGTCGTCCCGCTCGTCGACGAGAACCGCGCGCTCGCAGCGGCCGGGCTCCGCGCGCTCGCCCGGACGAGCCGCCCCGGGCTCCAGGAGCTGATGCGGTCCGCCCGTGTCGACCCGGCGACCGTGGACGCGACCTCCGTCGGGTTCCGGCTCGCGCCGCGCATCAACGCGGCCGGGAGGCTCGGTCGGCCCGACCTCGCGCTGGAGCTGCTGCTCACCGACGATCGCGCGAAGGCGCGCGAGCTGGCGGGCACGCTCGAAGATCTGAACCGCGAGCGGCAGGGCGTCGAGGAGCGGATCCTGCGCGAGGCTGTCGCGGCCGTCGAGTCATGGACACCGGACGCGCGGGCGCGGCGCGGCTACGTCCTCTGGAACGACGGCTGGCACGAGGGCGTCATCGGCATCGTCGCCTCGCGGCTCGTCGAGCGCTTCCACCGTCCCGTGGTGCTCATCGCGCGGAGCGGTGACGGCTGGAAGGGATCCGGGCGCTCGGTCCCGGACTTCGACCTCCACGGCGGCCTCGCCGCGTGCGCGGATCATCTCGACCGGTTCGGCGGGCACCGCGCCGCGGCCGGCCTCACGATCTCCGACGCGCAGCTCGAGGCCTTCGCAGAGGCGTTCGGCCGGCACGCGGGCGCCGCGCTGGCCGATGCCGACCTGCGCCCGCTCACGACCGTCGACGCGATCGTGCCGGCGGGCTCGCTTACGCTCGACCTCGCGCAGGAGCTCGACCGCCTCGCTCCGTTCGGTCTCGGCAATCCGGAGCCCACGCTGCTCGTCGCGAGTATCGAGGCGACCGGCGCGAGCACCGTCGGCGAAGGCAAGCACCTTCGCTTCCGCGTCCGCCAGCAGGGCCGGGACGGCGGCTCCGCGATCGCTTTCGGGCAGGGCTCGCAACTCGACCGCCTCCAGGGCCCGAGCCGCTTCGACGTCGCGTTTCGGCTCAAGGAGAACCGCTGGAACGGAACGGTCGCGCCCCAGCTCGTCGTTCGACGCGTCTTCGATGCGCCCGGGGTCTACGACGAGCTTCGCGACTGGCTCGCCGCGGAGTGGCGCGCGGGCGAGGAGGCGCGGGCGCCGGAGGCGAGCCGCATCTTCGACGAGCTCGGCCTCGCCGCCGGCGCGCGCCGGCAACTGCTCGAGTCCGAGAGCTTCCGAGCGCTCCTCGCCGGAGACGTCGAGCTGCCGCTACCGCAGGCCGCGTAGATCGTCACAGGCGCAACCGTCAGCGCCGCGCGCCGGAGCCGGAGCCGACAACCCTCGGCGCGGTCGAAAGCTCAGCGCCGCGTCGAGGCGGCGAGCATGAAGAGCATGCGCCGCAGGCGCCGTCGCTCGAGATAGTCCCGCAGAAGCCGCATGCACTTCATCCTTCGTCCGTTTCGTTGCGCTTCCTCCCCCCGAAGGGGGGAATCCGAGACCCCTGCCCGTACACTGAGCCAATGGCGGTCGTCGACACCGAGCAACACCACGAGAGCCTCGTCGAGGAGCTTCTTGCCTCGATCGAGACGTACAACAGCGGGGTCGACCGCGACCTGATCCGCCGCGCATTCACCTACGCGGAGCGTCAGCATCGCGGCCAGCTCAGGCGCTCCGGCGAGGACTTCATCCACCATCCCTACGGGGTCGCCCGGATCTGCGCCGAGCTCCACCTCGACGAGCAGACGATCGCCGCGGCGCTCCTCCACGACGTCCTCGAGGACACCGAGACGGAGCTCGACGAGCTGCGCTCCGAGTTCGGCTCCGAGATCGCCGAGCTGGTCGAAGGCGTCACGAAGCTGACGCGGACGCAGTTCAAGAGTCGCGAGCAGGCGGAGGCCGAGAACTACCGCAAGATGATCGTCGCGATGGCCCACGACGTGCGGGTCATCCTCATCAAGCTCGCCGACCGGCTCCACAACATGCGCACGAGCGAGTACTGGGGCAAGCAGACGCAGATCCGCAAGGCGAAGGAGACGCTCGAGGTCTACGCGCCCCTCGCGCACCGGCTCGGGATCCACGCGCTCAAGTGGGAGCTCGAGGACCTCTCGTTCCAGATCCTCCACCCGCGCAAGTACTCGGAGATCAAGGCGATGGTCGCCGACCGGCGCGCCGACCGCGAGTCGCAGGTCGACCAGGCGGCCACGATCCTCGGCCTCGAGCTGGAGAAGGCGGACATCCCGGCCGACATCTCGGGCCGCGCGAAGCACTTCTACTCGATCTACGACAAGATGGCCAAGAAGGGCCGGGAGTTCAACGAGATCTACGACCTCACGGCCATGCGCGTGATCGCAGAACGCTCGGGCGAGGAGGGGACGCGCGACTGCTACGGCGCGCTCGGGCTCATCCACTCGCTCTGGAAGCCGATGCCCGGTCGGTTCAAGGACTTCATCGCGATGCCCAAGCTGAACCGCTACCGGTCGCTCCACACGACCGTGATCGGGCCCACCGGGACACCGCTCGAGATCCAGGTGCGCACCCGCGAGATGCACGAGGAGGCGGAGCTCGGCGTCGCGGCGCACTGGCTCTACAAGCGCGGCAAGGCCGCGAAGGGCGACGACGAGTGGCTCACCTGGGTCCGCTCGCTGATGGACTGGCAGGGAGACGAGCAGGACGCGTCCGAGTACATGCGGACGCTGCGCACGGACCTCTTCGACGACGAGGTGTACGTCTTCACGCCGAAGGGCGAGGTGAAGACGCTGCCGGCCGGCGCGAGCCCCATCGACTTCGCCTACGCGGTCCACACGGACGTCGGCCACCGCACGGTCGGCGCGAAGGTGAACGGCCGGATCGTCCCGCTCCACTACCACCTGAAGAACGGCGACTTCGTCGAGATCCTGACCTCGAAGTCGGGCCGCGGACCGTCGCGCGACTGGCTCTCCGTCGCGCGGTCGTCACGCGCCCGCAACAAGATCCGGCAGTGGTACCAGCGCGAGACCCGCGGCGAGACCGAGCAGAAGGGCCGCGACGCGCTCGACCAGGCGCTCAAGGCGCAGAACCTCCCGTACCGCAAGCTTCAGGGCTCGAGCGTCCTCGCCTCGGTGATCCGCGACCTCGGCTTCAAGAAGGCGGAGGACTTCTACCTCGCGCTCGGCTCCGGGAAGATCGGAACCGGCCAGGTCGTCAACAAGGTGCTGCAGCGGCTCAAGATCGACGACGTCCCCGAGGAGCCCGTCGTCCACACGAAGCCGGCGGCGCGCAAGCGCATCGTCAGCGGCGACTCGCTCGGCGTCGTCGTACCCGGCGTCGACGACGTCCTCGTGCGGCTTGCGAAATGCTGTACGCCTGTGCCCGGCGACGAGATCCGCGGCTACATCTCGCTCGGGCGCGGCATCACGATCCACCGAGCCGACTGCCCGAACGTCAAGGCGTTGATGCGGAACCCGGAGCGCTTCACGCCGGTCGAGTGGGAGGGCGACACCACGTCGTCGAGCTTCCGCGTCCAGATCGCGGTCGACGGCTGGGACCGCGCCCGCCTGCTCGAGGACGTTGCCCGGACGTTCGCCGAGCACGGCGCGAACATCGTGGCGTACGGCGGCACCGTCGAGGACGGCATGGCGCGCAACTGGTACACGGCCGAGCTCGGGGACGTGAAGGCGCTCCGCTCACTCCTCGGGGCGCTGCGCAACCTCGAGGCGGTGTTCGACGCCTACCGCATGACGCCCGGCGGCTGAGTCTTGTTCGCGAGCAGGAATCCGCCGAGCGGATTCCTGCCGCTCGGATCCCCGCCTTCGGCGGGGCAGATCCCTGAAGGCGCCCGCCTCGCGGTCGCAACTGCGCGGTGATCCAGAGGCCCGGGTCAGTCGAGGCGGTCGTGGAGCGAGGCGAGATCCTCGTCGCGGAGCGCCCACTCGCGCGATCGGGGATCGAGCTCGATCGCGCGCTGGAGCGACGTCCAGGCGTCGTCGGGCCGGCCGGCCATCGCCTCCCAGCACGCCGTCGAGTAGAGGACGCCGGCATGGTCGGGGAACCGCTGGTTCGCCTCGTCCATCAGCCGCAGCGCCGCCTCGGGGTCGAACGGGTCGCGGAACCGCTCCGCCTCGAAGTACCACTCCCACGCCGACGGGGTGTACGCCTCGCCGGGCTTTCCACCGACGGCGAGCACGGTGGTGCTCGGCTCGGCCGCGGTCGCGTACCTGCGTACCGTCGGGTCGCGGAGAAACACGATCGTGCCCGCGGGCGCGTCCAGTGTCTCGCCGTCGAGCTCGAAGCTCGCGCGGCCCGAGAGAACGACGTAGACCTCTTCGTGGCGGAGCGTCTCCTCGCTGTGACGCTCGACCACGTCGTCGCCTGCCTTCTCGCCCGTGTAGGCGTTCATCCCGAACGCCTCGATGCCGAGCGTGCGGCGAACCGGCTTCCAGCTCAGATCGCCCGCCACCTTGATCGAGGGCAGCTCGTCGACGCGGAGGCTCGTCCAGCGGTCGCTCACGCGACCGACGCTACCCGAACGACGAGGGGCGAGGCTTGAGCCACGCTCCGGGGGAACCCCCACGGCCGGGTGGGTGTAGAAGGAGCGAGTGGGGAGCCGGCCACCCGACGAGGAGATGCTCGTCGCGCGCGCCAAGCGCGGCGACACGACCGCCTACGAGGAGCTCGTTCGCATGCACCAGGGAATCGCGTTCCGGGTTGCATTGGTTGCCGCGGGTGATCGCGGCGACGCAGAGGAGGCCGCCCAGGACGCCTTCGTCAAGGCCTACCGCGCGCTCGGTCGGTTCCGCGAGGGATCGGCGTTCCGGCCGTGGCTGCTGCGGATCGTCGCGAACGAGGCGCGCAACCGGCGCCGGTCGGCAGGCCGGCGGGCCGGGCTCGAGCTCCGCGCGGCGGCGGTGGTCTCGGGGGACGCGGCTCCGTCCCCCGAGACGACCGCCCTCACGCAGGAGCGCCGCGACGTCCTTCTCCGCGGCCTTGCGGCGCTCGACGACCGCGACCGCGAGGTGCTCGTCCACCGCTTCGTGCTCGAGTTGGGCGAGGAGGAGACGGCGGCCGCGCTCGGCATCCGGCGCGGGACGGTCAAGTCGCGGACGTCGCGCGCCCTCGATCGGTTGCGCGCCGTTGTCGTGGAGGAGGTCGCGTGAACGGTCTCGAGCGTGAGCTGTCCGCGCTCTCGGATGCGGTCGAGTGGCCGGACCCGCCGGATCTCGTGCCTGCCGTCTCCAATCTTCTCGATGAGGCTCCGCGACGACCCCGGCTCGTGCGACGGCCGCTTGCGATCGCCGTAGCGGCGGTTCTCGTCGCGGCGGTGCTCGCCGTTCTCGCAGTGCCGCCCGCCCGCACGGCGATCCTCGACTGGCTCGGGATCGGCGGAGCGCAGATCGTCCGCGTCGACGATCTTCCGCCTCTTCCGCTCGCACAGGATCTCGACGTGCTCGGCCGGCGGGCAACCCTCGCGGAGGCGCGGGCCGAGGCCGGCTTCCGCTTCGCCGACCCGCCGCGTGACGAGCCCCGGCCGGACGAGGTGCGCCTGGCGCCAGGACTCCGGGTGAGCTACCTCTGGCGCGACGGAGCCGATGCGCGCCTCGTCGTCACCCAGTTCCCCGGCCGTGTGGGTGACCCGGCGCTTCTGAAGAAGCTCGCGGGTGACGCAACGCGGATCGACCGCTTCGCGATCGACGGCGACACGGCGGTCTGGCTCGAGGGAGGACCACACGTCGTCCTCTTCGTCGCTCCGGACGGCCTCATCCGCGACGACCACGGGTGGGTCGCGGGGAACACGCTCCTCGTCGACCGCGACGGGACCACCGTTCGCGTCGAGGGTGAGCTCGACCGCGACGACGCCGTCGAGCTCGTGCGCGCGATGCCTGCGAGTCCCTCGTCCGAGGGATGAGCCCGAGGAAGCTCGGGGTACCCCGATCGGGTGATTCGATCCCTGAAACGAGGGATGACGCACCGCGGAGTCGCCGCTACAAGGCGGATGGGGGAGGGAAAGCCGCGCCGCGCCCGCCCGGCATCCCCGGGCGGGCGCGCCGGCATGGGATCATTCGACGAGGTCGTCGCCCTCGAAGGCGCGGCTCGCGATCCGCGCCTGCTCGGGGATCGGCACCGGACGGCGCATCGCGGCGTCGACCAGGACGACGGTCTGGGTCGCCGTCACCATCAGCTCGTCGTCGGGGAGGCGGACGGCCGCGCACTCGTAGGTCGCGCTGGTACGCCCGAGGCGGCTCACCCGGACGAAGCACTCGAGCAGGTCGTCGAAGCGGGCGGGCGCGTGGTACTCGACGCTCGACGCGCGCATCACGAACTCTGCGCCGTCCACGCCGAGGCTGCCGAGGTGCCGGTGGTATTCCGTCTTGGCATGGTCGAAGTACGGCAGGTAGCGGCCGTAGTAGACGACGCCCTGCGCGTCCGTGTCCGAGAACCAGACGCGCGTCAGCGCCGCGTACTTGAAGGGCGGGCGCCGGGTCGTGACGCGCCCGAGCTCCAGGCTCGGCTGCGCGGTCAGACCGGGCCGCCGTTGATCGCCGTCAGCGGCTCGTTCACCTGGAAGACCTTCGCGCGGACCTCGCCGATCCCGAACCCCTCGAGGCGCGCGGTGTGCTCCTCGACGTACGCGAGCGCCGACTCGTCGTCCTCGAACAGGTAGATGCCGCCGCCGGTGCCCTCCGCCTCGTTCTCCGTCCAGATCTTCCAGCGCAGGCCGGGCGAGCGTCCGATGATGGCGGCGAGGTCGCCGAACGCCGCGGCCATCTCGTCGCCCCACGGGCCGGCCATCGGGAAGTCGAACTGCACGAGTGTCGCCAACGCGTTCCTCCAGTCAGGATCGGATCAAGTCGAGCACGTCGTCCCGCCTACGCTCCATCTCGCCCTCGTCGAGGGCCTCGAGATTCAGGCGCAGGAGCGGCTCGGTGTTCGACGGGCGGACGTTGAAATGCCAGTCGTCGAAGTCGACCGACACGCCGTCGAGATGCGAGATGCGGCCACCGGCCGCGGCGTAGCGCTCCTCGATCTCCTGCAGCTTCGTACCGACGTCCGCGACCGGCGTGTTGATCTCGCCGCTCAGGAAGTAGCGCTCGCGGAACGGCGCGAGGAGCTCCGACAGCTGTTGCCCGCCGCTCGAGAGGAGCTCGAGCATGACGAGGAACGGAACGACCCCGGTGTCCGCCCGTGTGAAGTCGCGGAAGTAGTAGTGCGCCGAGACCTCGCCTGCGAACAGCGCGTCGACCTCGCGCATCCGCTCCTTGATGAAGGCATGCCCGACCCGGTTGACGAGCGCGACGCCGCCGGCCTCCTCGATCGTGCGCGGCACCGCCCAGCTCGCCCGGACGTCGTAGAGGACGGTCGCGCCTTGCTCCTTCTCGAGCATCGCGCGGGCCAGGAGCGCGGTCACGAAGTCGCCGGGGACGAACTCGCCGGTGTCGTCGACGAAGAAACAGCGGTCGGCGTCGCCGTCGTAGGCAACCCCGAGATCGGCGCCCTCGGCGCGCGTCCGCTCGACGATGAACTCCCTGTTCTCCGGGAGCAGCGGGTTCGGCTCGTGGTTCGGGAAGGCCCCGTCGGGCTCGAAGAAGCAGCGCACGACCTCGAGCTGCGGGAGCTGCTCGAGGACCGGGGGCAGCATCGTCCCGGCCATCCCGTTCGCCGCGTCGACGACGATCCGGAGCGGCCGGATCGACTCGGGCTCGACGAACGAGAGCACCTTCTCGACGAAGCCGTCCCAGACGTCCGTCGGCGTCACCTCGCCGCGGCGCGCGACCTCGCCGAAACCCGCCTCCGCCGCGCGCCGCACGTCGTCGAGCCCGGAGTCGCCGCCGACCGGCAGGGCGCCGGCGCGGACGATCTTCATCCCCGAGTACTCCTTCGGGTTGTGCGAGGCGGTGACGACGATGCCGCCTTCGAGGGAGAGCTCGCCGACGGCGTGGTAGAGCATCTCGGTGCCGATCATCCCGAGGTCGAGCACATCGGCGCCGCCGTCCGTTGCGCCGTCGATCACGGCTGCCGTCATCGTGGGAGCGCTGAGCCGCATGTCGCGGCCGACGGCGATCCGACCGAGGCCGAAGTGCTCGACGAACGCGCGGCCGACGCGATATGCACCGTCCTCGTCGATCTCCGTGGGATGGATCCCGCGGACGTCGTACGCCTTGAACACCTTCGGGTCGAGCATCGCGCCGCGCATCGTAGTGACCCGCGGGGCGTGGCCGGGTCGGGTCGGAGCGTGGCTTCGGCCTCGCCCCTCTTGGTTGGCGGGTGCGGTAAACCGCCCGCCTCGCCCTATGTCACGAACCTAGACTTCTGGGATGGAGCGCAAGCTCGCGACGGCGTTGTTCGTCGACCTCGTGGACTCGACCGCGCTCGTCGCCTCGCACGACCCTGAGGTCGCGCGACGGCGCGTGACGGGCTTCTTCGAGCGGGTCCGGACGCACCTCGAGACCTACGGAGGGACGGTGGAGAAGTTCGCCGGCGACGCCGTGCTCGCCGTCTTCGGCGTGCCCACCGCGCACGAGGACGACGCCGAGCGCGCGGTGCGTGCGGCGGTCGCGATCGTCGAGTCCGGTGACGGTGAGCTGCCCGTCCGGATCGGGATCGAGGCCGGGGAGGTCGTCGTCGACGACGGCGACTCGACGTTCGCGACCGGTGAGGCCCTCAATGTCGCGGCCCGCCTTCAGCAGTCCGCCGAACCGGGGGAGATCCTGATCGGCCCGACCGCCTGCGGGCTTGCCGCGGGGATCGTGACAGAGCCGCTCGGCGAGCGGCAGCTCAAGGGCTTCCCCGGCGGCTTTCAGGTGCGGAGGGTCGTCTGCGCCGAGCGGCCGACCGGCCGGCCGCTCAACGTCGTCGCGCCGTACGTCGGGCGCGAGGAGGAGCTCGAGCTCCTCGAGAACGCGTTTGCGCGCGCCGTCCGCGACCGGCGCGCGCAACTCGTGACGATCTTCGGAGAGCCCGGGATCGGGAAGAGCCGCCTCGCGCGTGAGTTCTTCGCCGGGCTGGAGCGGACGACCGTGCTCGCCGGGAGGTCGCTCCCCTTCGGCGAGGGCCTCGCGTACCGGCCGCTTGCGGAGATGGTGCAGGCGGCGGCCGGGATCTCACCCGACGACTCACCGGAGGAGGCCTTCGAGAAACTCCGCGAGGCATGCTCGAGCGACGCCGTCGCAGACCTCCTCGGTCTCGCATCCGGCGTGCTCGACACCGTCTCGGGCGGACGTCGCGGACAGGAGATCGCGTGGGCCGCGCAGGAGTGGGCGGTGACCCTCGCCGAGGCGCAGCCGCTCGTGCTCGGCTTCGAGGACGTCCACTGGGCCGAGGACCCGCTCCTCGACCTCGTCGAGCACCTCGCGGACCGGATCGACGACGCGCCCGTGCTGATCGTGTGTCTCGCGCGACCCGAGCTGCTCGAGGCGCGCCCGGGCTGGGGAGGGGGGCGGCGGCGGTCGATCGCGATCGACCTCGGGCCGCTGCCCGAGCGAGAGGCCGAGGCGCTCGTCGACGCGCTCGCCGCCGACGCGATCCTGCCCGACGACGTCCGGCGCCACCTGCTCGAGAAGGCGGAGGGCAACCCGCTGTTCGTCGAGGAAACCGTGCGAATGCTGGCCGAGCGGCGCGAGGGCGTCTCGGTCCGGATCCCGGACACCGTGCAGGCGCTGATCGCGTCACGGATCGACCGGCTGCCGCCGGACTCGAGATCGGTCGTCCGCCACGGCGCGCTCATCGGGCGCGTGTTCTGGCGCGGCGCCGTCGCCGATCTCGACCCGGCGCTCGACGTCGACACCGCGCTCGCGGACCTCGTCGACCGCCAGCTCCTCACGCGCGAGCCGATCTCGACCGTCTCCGGCGAGACCGCGTTCCGCTTCCGTCACGTGCTGATTCGCGACGTCGCGTACGGGGGCCTGGCCAAGGGCGAGCGGGCACGGCTCCACCGCGTGTTCGCGGGATGGCTGCGCGCGCGCACCGCCGACGAGCTCGTGGAGGCGCAGGCACATCACCTCGAACGCGCGGCGTCGCTCGCGGCCGAGCTCGACGGGCAGATCCCGGCCGACCTGCGCGCGGAGGCGGCCGACGTGCTCGAGCGTGCCGGCCGCAGGGCGCTCGACCGGGAGGCCAACCGCACGGCGCGGCGACTCTTGCTGCGCGCGATCGACCTCGAGCCGAGCCTCGGGCGCCGGTTCTACGCCGCCCGCGCGGCGTGGCGCCTGTGGGAGTTGCCTGCCGCGTCCGTCGAGATGGAGGACGTCCGCGCGCTCGCGCAGTCGGCGGGAGAGCGGAGGATCGAGGGTCTCGCCCTCACGCAGCTTGCCGAGATCGACCTCAACCGAAACGCCGACGTCGAGCGTGCGCGCACACTCGGGCTCGAGGCGCTCACGCTTCTCTCGGACGCTCCGGGAGACGCGCGCTCGGAGGCGCTGACGCTCCTCTCGAGCATCGGTTGGTGGGGCGGGGACCTGGAGAGCGTCGAGCGGTACACCGGGGAGGCGCTCGAGATCGCGCGCGAGGCCGGCCGAGCCGATCTCGAGAGCCTGGCGCTGAGCGAGGTCGCCGCGGCCCACCTCGCGCGTCTCCAACTCGCGCGAGCGGATGCCGCCCTCGACGCGGCAGCCGGCCTCGCAACGGCGAGCGGCAGCCTGTCGGCGGCGGCATGGGTCGCCCGTATCCGGGGCTCGATCCACCTACGGCGGGGTCGCTTCGACGATGCAGAGCGCGAGTTCCGCGCGGCGCGCGAGCTCTTCGACGAGATCGGCGCGGCATCGGACGCGGGCCGGACGCAGCAGCTCGAAGGCCTGGCGGTGTGGCAGGGCGGCGACCCCGACCGCGCGGAGCAGGTCGTCCGGGAGGCCGTTCGCTCACTCCTGTCGCTGCAGGAGCGCGCCAAGGTGATCGAGGCGCAGCGGACGCTGGCCGAGCTCGTCCTCGCGAAGGGACACGTCGAGGAGGCCGAGCGGTGGGCACTGTCCGCCGTCGAGACCGTGGGGATGCAGGACACGATGTCGCGGTCGAACGTCCGGATGGTGCTCGGGATGGTGCGTGCGGCGCAGGGCCGCGACGACGAGGCCGAGCTGCTGCTGCGCGACGCGATCGACTCGCTGGCCGCGACCGACTACCGCAACGCCGAGCCGGAGCCTCTTGCCGCCTACGCCCGCTTCCTGCGCGACCGCGGTCGCGACGACGAGGCGTGCCTGGTCGAGGACCGCATCGCCGAGCTGCTCGAGCCAGAGGGCGCGGCCGGGATCATCTGAGCACAGCCCGGATCGC
This sequence comes from Gaiella sp., assembly GCA_036376855.1. Lineage (GTDB taxonomy): Bacteria > Actinomycetota > Thermoleophilia > Gaiellales > Gaiellaceae > Gaiella. Next base: position 18,090 of record DASUZN010000063.1, read on the forward strand.
CTGGCTCGAGGTCTCGTCGGGCGACTCCGAGATCACGGTCGCGGGCCGCTCGAAACCGTCGAGCGCCTCGCGCAGCGGGTCGGCGCGAAGCGTGCCCTCGCCGTACGGCAGGTGCTTCGTCTCGTTGCGGTTGGCGTACGCGATATCCGAGAAGTGGATGTGGTACGGCGCGTCCGGGGCGAGCACCGAGTCTGCGAGCTCCAGAGCTTCGCGGAACGGCTCCGGCTCGACGAATGCGCCGTCGCTCGTCGCGTGCATGTGCGCGAAGTCGATCACGGGCCGAACCCAGGTGGTGCGTCGGCTGATCTCGACGCAGTCGTCGAGCGAGCCGAGGTCGCGCACGCGGCCCATCACCTCGATCCCGAACGGGACGGCTCGGTCCTTCCCCTCGAGTCGCTCCCGGACGAGCGCGAGCTGCTCCACGACCGCGTCGATCGCGCCCTCCCGGGTTCGGCCGAGCAGGAAGCCGGGGTGGAAGACGACGACCTCGGCCCCGGAGGCAGCTGCGATCCCGGCGCTGCGGTCGAGTGCGCCGAGCGCGGACGACCACTTGCGCCCGCTCGCCTCGAGGTGCCCGACCCAGCCGAAGAGCGGCGCATGCACCGAGAGCGCGACGTCGTGCTCGCGGGCCAGCTCGCCGAAGCGCTCGGCCCAGGGGTAGTCCATCCAGAAGCCCGACTCGAAGTCGATCTCGCAGGCGTCGTAGCCGCGCTCGACGAGAAGCTCGACGGCTTCCTCGGGGCTCTCGCGCGACGGCACGCGCGCCGGCCCGACCCGAATGCGTCCCACGCGACGACTCTAGACCTCGCCGGCCCGCGACGACGCCGGCGAACGAAGGCGCTACCGTGCGGCGATGGGCGCCCTGGCCCACGAGCCGCTCGCCGCGCGTCGGTCGGGTCTCGCGGCGCTCGGCTGGCCCGTGCTGGTCGGCGCGGCGGCAGTCGCTGGGCTCGTTCTCCGCGTCTGGGTGCATCGCTCGGACATCGGGACCCCGGATAGCGACGAGGCCGTTGTCGGGCTGATGGCGCTCCATTTCCTGGACGGCGAGTGGACCACCTTCTTCTGGGGGCAAGGCTTCGGCGGGTCGCAGGAAGCACTGCTCACCGCTCCGCTTCTCTGGGTCACTGGTCCGAGCTGGGTCGCGCTCCGCGCTGTGCCGGTGGTCCTGACTGCGGTCGCGGCTCTCGTCGTCTGGCGTGTCGGGCGGAGGACGTTCGGCGAGCCTGCCGGCATCGTCGCAGGCTGCCTCGCCTGGATCTGGCCGCCGTTCCTCGTGCAGCGGCTCACCCATCAGTACGGCTTCTACGCAGGCGGGCTGCTCTACAGCGCCCTCCTCCTGCTCCTCGGGCTTCGCCTGGTCGAGCGGCCAACGAGGGCGCGCGCCGCCGTCTTCGGCCTGGTGATCGGCCTCGCGCTCTGGCAGAGCGCGCAGGTCCTGCCGGTCGCGGTGGGCGTCGTCGGGTGGACGATCTGGCGGCAGCGCGAGTGGCTCCGCCACGCGTGGCTCGCGATTCTCGCGGCGATCGCCGGGGCGCTGCCGTCGATCGTGTGGAACGCACTGAACGACTGGGGCTCGCTCTCGTCCACGATCGACAACACGACCTCGTATGCGCACCGGCTGCGCATCTTCGCCTCGCCGCTGCTCGCGATGCTCCTCGGGCTCCGGACGCCGTACACGCAGGAGCGGCTGCTTCCCGCGCTCCTGACCTTCGCCGCCTATGCGGCTCTCGCGGCACTCTTCCTCTACGGCGCGTACCGCGCCCGCCGGAGCGATGCCTCGCTGCTCTACGTCGTCGCTGCCGTCTTCCCGTTCGTCTACGCGGCCGCACCCCAGACGCTCTTCAGCCAGGAGCCGCGCTACCTGCTGGTGCTGAGCCCCGTCGTCGTGCTCCTCTTCGCGCAGCTCGGGACGACCTTCTGGCGCGGGGTCGCGGTGCTCGGCTGCGCGCTCGCGATCTCGGTCCTCACGCTCGGCCGCATGGAGTCATACGCCGAGAGCGTCCCGGCGCAGCCACCGAAGGCGCCGCGCGACCTAGCCCCGCTCGTCGCGACGCTCGACCGGCTCGGGCTCGACCGGGTCTACGCCGACTTCTGGCTGTCATATCGCCTCACGTTCGAGACGAAGGAGCGGATAGTCGCGGCGCAGTCGAAGCTCGAGGGTGTCGTGCCGCTGAACGGCGACCTGGTCGCGACCCGCCATCCGTTCATCCGGCACCGCGCGTACGAGCGGCTGGTGGAGCGCGGCAGGCACGGCTTCGTCCTCTTCCGCTCCTCGGTCGAGGAGGGCGCAGACCGCACGGCCGGCCCCGACGCCGAGGCACGTGTTGCGCAGCTGGCGGCCCTCCTCACCAAGCTCGAGCGGCACGGCTATCGCCGGGCGGACGTCGGGGACTTCGTCGTCGTGGCACCCGGCTGAACCCGCAGTCCGAGGGCAGCCCAGGGCACGTTTCCGCCGCAAAAGGGGCATGTCGTCCGACCGCGCCCGTACCCTCGCCGTATGCTTCAGCCAACCCGAATCGACCTTCTCGAGCTCGACATCGACCTCCGCCTGACCGACCTCTGGCGCGAGGCGGCGGACATCTCCGAGTGGAACCTCGAGGTCGTCTCGGCGTTCATGCGCGCCGCGTACGGCAAGGGCTACTGCGACGCGCTGACCGAGGACGCACCGGGCTCGCTCTGCCTCGAGCACGGCTACGAGGTGCCGCGCCGCCGCGAGCGCGACGCAGCTCAGGCGTAGGGGCGAGGTCTGGCCGCGCGGCGTGTCTGGCCCGAGCTCAGACCCCTGTCTCTAGACTGTTCGCCGTGGCGCGGTCATCGTCACCGGCACGGCTCGTGATCGCTCTCTCCGTCGCAGCGGTTCTGGCCGTGTTCCTCCTCTACACGTCGCTCGCGGGCGGCGGGACGCCCTCTGTCTCCCCGAGCGAGCTCGCGTCGAAGACGGGCGAGGTGTCGCTTGCCGGGCGCGTCGTGGGCACGCCGACGGGCGATCCGCACGGAGCGGGTCTGCGCTTCGTGGTCCGGGACATCGAGGGCAAGCAGAAGCAGCGCGTGACGGTGCTCTACAAGGGCTCCGTGCCCGACCTCTTCCGTACCGGGCGCGACGTCGTCGTGACCGGCACGCAGCGGGCCGACGGGACATTCGTGACGACCCCCGGGTCGATGATCACGAAGTGCCCCTCGAAGTACCAGGCCGCGAAGTCCTGAGCCATGGCCGAGCTCGGTCGCGCCGCGCTCATCGTCACGCTCGGGCTCTCGGTGTACGCCCTCGTCGCCGGCGGCGCAGCGGCCGCCCTCGGTCGGCGCCGGCTTGCACTCTCTGCGCGGAACGCGCTCGTCGCCTCGTTCTTCTCGACCCTCGTCGCGACGATCGTGCTCGTTGCCGGATTCCTGCGTGACGATTTCTCGCTCGCGTACGTCGCGGGCCATTCGAGCCGCGCCCTGCCGCTGCCGTACAAGATCTCGGCCTTCTGGGGAGGGCAGGAAGGCTCGCTGCTCCTGTGGCTGCTCGTCCTGACGGCGTACTCTGCGCTCGCCGTCTGGCTCGCGCGCAAGCGCGCCCGCGACCTCGTCGTCTGGGTCACGCCCGTGCTCGCCGGGATCGCCGTCGGCTTCGCCTGGCTGCTCGTCGCCGTCTCGAGCCCCTTCGACACTGTCCCGGCCGCCGCGGACGGGAACGGGCTCAACCCGAGCCTCCAGAACCCGTACATGGTCGCGCATCCGGTGTTCCTCTACCTCGGCTACGTCGGGCTCGCGGTGCCGTTCGCGTTTGCGATGGGCGCCCTGCTCTCGGGGCGCACCGACGAGCGCTGGATCGTCGCGACGCGCCGGTGGACGATCGTCGCGTGGACCGCCCTCGGCATCGGCCAGCTGCTCGGCGCGCACTGGGCCTACCAAGAGGTCGGCTGGGGCGGCTACTACGCCTGGGATCCCGTCGAGAACGCCGCGTTGATGCCGTGGCTCGCCGCGACGGCGTTCCTCCACTCCGTGATGATCCAGGAGAAGCGCGGGATGCTCCGCGTCTGGAACGTGACGCTCGTCAGCCTCGCGTTCTGCCTCTCGCTGTTCGGGACCTTCCTCACGCGCTCCGGCGTGGTCAGCTCGATCCACTCGTTCACCCAGAGCGCGATCGGCCCCTGGTTCCTCGGGTTCATCGTGGTGGCGGTCGTCTTCTCGGTGACGATGATCTGGCTGCGCCTCCCGCAGCTCAGGACGAGCGCGAGGCTCGAGTCGCTCGTCTCGCGCGAGGCGACCTTCCTCTACAACAACCTGCTTCTCGTCGCGCTCTGCCTCACGATCCTCTGGGGCACCGCCTGGCCGATCGTCTCCGAGGCTGTCCGCGGCGAGGCGGTCGTCGTGGGGCGGCCGTACTACGACTTCTTCCTGCGGATCTTCGGACTGCCGCTCCTGCTGCTGATGGGGATCGGGCCGCTCGTCGCGTGGCGACGCGCGTCGCTCCGGGGGCTCGTCCGCGTCTTCACCTGGCCCGCCGGGATCGCGCTCGCGGTCGGCGTCGTGCTCATCCTGCTGGGCTCCGGATCCTCGATCCCGGGGCTCATCGCGTACACGTTCTCGGCGTTCGTCCTCGCGACGATCGGCCTCGAGTTCGCCCGCGGAACGTCGGCCCGTCGCGCGCTGACCGGCGAGAGCGTCCCGACCGCCTTCGGACAGCTCATCGGCAGGAACAGGCGCCGGTACGGGGGCTACGTCGTGCACGCGTCGATCGTCCTCCTCGCGATCGGCGTCGCGGGGTCGAGCGCCTACGACTCGGTGGTGGAGGGCAAGCTCGCACGCGGCCAGTCGCTCGCCGTCGGCGACTACCGGCTGACCTACCGCGATCTGACCGAGCGAGAGGGAGCGAACGCGACGGAGGTCCGCGCGGTGCTCGACGTGCGGCGTGGCGGCAACCCGCTCGGCACCGTCGAGGCGGGCAAGAACGCCTACAGCGTCGAGCAGCAGGTG
>DASUZN010000064.1:0-6228 GCA_036376855.1 Gaiella sp.
AACCCCACCTGACTCTGTCCGAGCCGCGTGACGGGTGCCTACGCGTGCCCGGAGACGGCGTGCGGCACGTACGGCTCCTCGAGCCGGGCGATCTCGTCCGTCGTCAGCTCGAGCCCCTCGGCGGCGAGAGCGTCCTCGACATGGCCGACCTTCGTCGCTCCGACGATCGGTGCGGTGACCCCAGGCCGGGAGAGGAGCCACGCGAGCGCCACCTGGGCGCCCGGCACGCCGCGCTCCGCGGCGACCTCGCCGACGAGGTCGACGACGTCGAAGTCCACTTCGGGCACGTAGAGCGCGTCGCCGAACGGGTCGCTGCCGGCCCGCGTCGTGAGGCGCTCACCCTCCCGCGTGCGGTTGCCGGCGAGCAGCCCGCGAGCCAGCGGGCTCCACGGCAGAACGGCGACGCCCTGGTCGACGCACTGCGGGATCATCTCGCGCTCCTCCTCGCGGTAGACGAGGTTGTAGTGATTCTGCATCGAGACGAACCGCGTGCCGCCCCGGTGCTCGGCCGTCGCCTGCGCCTTCGCGAACTGCCACGCGAACATGCTGCTCGCGCCGATGTAGCGGGCCTTGCCGGCCTTGACGACGTCATGGAGCGCCTCCATCGTCTCGGTGATCGGCGTCGTCGGGTCCCAGCGGTGGATCTGGTACAGGTCGACGTAGTCCATCCCGAGCCGCCCGAGCGACGCGTCGATCGAAGCCATCACGTGCTTGCGGGAGAGACCGCGGCCGTTCTCGCCGGGCATCGTCTGCATGCAGACCTTGGTCGCGACGACCATCTCCTCGCGCGTCAGGAGCTTCGACAGCACCCGGCCGGTGACGACCTCGCTCTGGCCGCCGTTGTAGACGTCGGCGGTATCGAAGAATGTGATTCCGCCCTCGACCGCGCGACGGACGATCGGCTCGGCCTCCGGTTCGGGGAGCGCCCAGCGGCGGCTCTCGTGCGGGCCGAAGCTCATCATCCCGAGGCACACCCGTGACACGCGCAGCCCGGTGCTGCCGAGGTTCACGTACTCCACGCCGGCCTCCTCCCGTCGTTCGACGCACCGTAGCCGCGATACTCGCCCCACCCGACGGATCGAACGGAGGTGGAGATGGAGCTCCAGGGAGTGACCGCGGCCGTCACCGGCGGCGCATCGGGCCTCGGCGCGGCGACAGCGGCGGCGCTCGCTGCGCGCGGCGCGACGGTCTTCGTTCTCGACCTTCCGGGCGCGCGAGACCAGGTCGACCCCAGCGCGGCGACCTTCGTCGAGTGCGACGTCACCCAAGAGGCGCAGGTCGAGGCGGCGATCGCCCAGGCAGCGGCCGCAGGCGACCTCCGGGTGTGCGTCAACTGCGCCGGCGTCGGCTGGGCAGAGCGCACCCTGGCGCGGGACGGCTCGCCGGCGGCGCTCGAGCCGTTCCGGAAGGTGGTCGAGGTGAACCTCATCGGCACGTTCACCGTGATCCGCGTCGCCGCCGCGGCGATGGCCGCGATGCAGGAGCGCGACGGGGAGCGCGGCGTGATCGTCAACACGGCCTCCGTCGCGGCCTACGACGGGCAGATCGGCCAGGCGGCCTACGCCGCGTCGAAGGGCGGCATCGTCGGGATGACGCTCCCGATTGCCCGCGACCTCGCCGTCTCGCTGATCCGCTGCGTCACCATCGCGCCCGGCCTCTTCGACACGCCGCTCCTCGCGAGCCTCCCCGAGCCGGCCCGAGTCGCGCTCGGCGCCTCGGTCCCGCATCCCGCTCGCCTCGGCCGGCCGGACGAGTACGCCGCCCTCGCCGTCCACATCGTCGAGAACCAGATGCTGAACGGCGAGGTGATCCGTCTCGACGGCGCGATTCGCATGGCGCCGAAATGACCGAGACGACGCGCATCGGCTGGCGCGACCTCTTCGCGCGGCGTGCTCGGGCCGACGTGGGTGGGGAGATCGCGCGCATCATGGCGCTGTCGGGCCGCACCGACGTGATCTCGTTCGCCGGCGGCTTCCCGGACCCCGCCGCGATCGACCGGGACGGCCTCGGTGAGATCATGAGCGAGCTCGCCTCCGGCGACGTCTCCGCCTTCGAGTACGCGCCCACCGGTGGGCTTCCCGGGCTCCGCTCGTATCTCGCAGACCGGATCGGAGCGCACGAGGGACGGGCTCCGGCGCCGTCCGAGCTGCTCGTCACGAGCGGCGGCATCGAGGCGATGCAGCTTCTCACCAAGGTCTTCGTCGACCGGGGCGACACCGTCGTGACCGAGGCGCCGACGTACCTCGGAGCACAGATGTGCTTTGCGGCCGCGGAGGCGGAGCTCGTCACCGTGCCCGTCGACGACGCCGGGCTGGACGTCGAGGCGCTCTCCGCCCTGCTCGCGGGCGGCGCCCGTCCGAAGTTCGTCTACACGAACCCCGACCACCAGAACCCGGCCGGGGTCACGCTGGGCGCAGAGCGGCGCGTCGCGCTGGTCGAGCTCGCGCGCCGGTACGGCCTCCTCGTCGTCGAGGACGTCGCCTACCGCGAGTTCGCCCACGACCGCGAGCCGCTGCCGTCGCTCTGGGCCGCGGCGCCGGACGTCGTCGTCCAGATCGGCACCTTCTCGAAGATCTTCTCGCCGGGCACACGGCTCGGCTGGGCGGTCGGGCCTGAGGACGTCGTGGAGCGGCTCGTCTGGGCGAAGCAGATCAGTGACCAGTGCGCGAGCGCCCTCGCACAGCGCGTCGTCGAGGAATACGGTCGCCGCGGGCATCTCGACCGGCAGGTCGAGCGGGCGACGGGGCTCTATGCCGCACGCTGCAAACGGATGCTCGAGTCCCTCGAGGCCGAGCTGCCGGCCGGTGTCACCTGGACGCGCCCCGACGGCGGATTCTTCACGTGGCTCACGTTGCCCGAGGCGCTCGACGCGACCGACGTCGCGGAACGAAGCGCGGAGGCGGGTGTAGTCCTTGTCTCCGGCGCCCCGTTCTTCCCCGACGACCGTGGGCGCTCGTACCTTCGCGTCTGCTTCAGCCGGGCAAGCCTGACCGAGATCGAGGAGGGCGTCCGGATCCTCGGCCGTGTCCTCGGAGAGGAGCCGTGACGATGAGCAACCAGCCCGAGCCCGGGGTGTACTTCGCGAGCGAGCAGCCCCCGGAGGGATTGACCCTCGCCGCTCCGTCCTGGAACGACCTCGACGCGATCGACCCGATCGAGCTCATCCCGGGCCTGCGCTTCAGGCCCGTGGCCGGTGAGCGCCTTCTCGTCAACTTCGCGAGCTACGAGCCCGGCACGACCGTCCCCGAGCACGCGCACGAGGAGGAGCAGATGACGTTCGTGCTCGAGGGCGAGTTCGAGTTCACGATCGCAGGCGAGACCCGGACACTGACGCCCGGGATGGTCGCGCACGTCCCGTCGTTCGTCCCCCACGCCGCCTCGACGGGCGAGACCGGCTGCGTCCAGGTCGACGTCTTCTCGCCACCGCGCCGCACCATGCTCGAGGCGATGCGGGCGCGGTAGGGAACCACACCGATCAGCCGTCGGGACGCGGCGTCTGGACGCTTCGTGGGTGGAGCCGGTATACGAGCGCGTCCAGCGAATGCGCCGGCTGCAAGCCGGCGGCAGCGTCTATCGCCCGTCGCGCACGTGCGCTGGTCCCCGGCGCGACGACGACGATGTCGACGTTGTGCGCCGTGAGGAAGGATCGAAGCCGCTTGGGTGAGACACGCCCCGTGCCGAGGGCCTCGTAGACGTCGCGCCACCGTTCCTCGGTGGGCGTCACTCGGAGGCCGAAATGCCCACCGACGAGACGGAACGAGAACCGCGCTTCGGCCTGCCACAACATCGACCAACCGGCAGGGCCGTAGGGCAGCACCAGGACGGTCGACCCCTCCGGTATGTCCTGCTGGTAGCGGTTCTCCGCGAAGAAGCTCGGTCGCGGCACCTCCGACGACCACTGCGCCAGCCCGAGGTTGGGAAGCGTGGCAACGATTCCGGCAGCCGCGAGCAGCCAGCGTCCGATGCTTGCACGATCGGCGAGGGCGAGCGCCACGAGTAGTCCGGCGACGAGCGCGACGTACATCGTCAGACGGATCGGAAGCGCGGACCCCACGACCGGAAACGGCGCGAGGGCGGCCCACGGACCGATCCCGACCACCTCGCCTGCAACCTTGATCCGCGTCCCGAGGGAGAGGACGACCGCGGCTGCGAGAACGACGACCAGCAGCCATCGGCCGCGCGAGATCGGCCGGCGCACCGCGCCGAGTACGACGAGTGCGATCAGCGGCAGGCCGAGATAGGCACCGTGCTCGGCACCGCTCCCGGTGAAGTGCTGCGCGATCGCCTCGGCTCCCGGCGGGCGCAGCCAGGTCCTCCTCGTCGGCACGACGTAGTTGAGGACGTCAGCAGACCCGGCGAAGGGCGAGCGTGCCGGAGGGGAGGCGTCCGATACGACCGCGTAGACGAGTATTGGCGAGACGACGATCAACGCTACGGCGAGCGCGGCAGCTGCCTCGCCGAGTGTCTTCCGGACGGCCCGCCGGCCGAAGAGCACACAGGCCGCCAGCGCGGTCACGGCGCCCATCACGACGAGCGTGAAGAAGATCTGCGGAAGGATCAGGAACTGGACGACCAGGACGCCGGCGAGGAGCACGACGAAGCGGCGCTGCGAAAGCGCGCCGTCCCGCCGCAGCAGCACGAGGTACGGCACGAGAGGGACGAGCGCGACGAACGCAAGCGGAAGGTGTCCGAGGATCCGACCGAGCTCGTAGGAGGAGAAGCCGAAGACGTATCCGCCGACGAGCGATGGCGCGAACCGGCCCGTGACGCGCTGCGCGAGCGCAAAGCCCGTGGCCGCCGCGAGTGCAGGCGCGGCCAGGATCAGCATGTTGTACGTCGGGACGGGACCGAGAAGGCTCGTCAGCGGGGCCGCCAGGAGCCCGAGCCCTCCCCCACCGGTACCGAGACCGAAGTCGAAGCCGTGCGGCGCCCAGGCGCGATCGACGTCGAGCGGATTCCGTCCCCGTCCGAGCGCGAAGGGCCACCATTCGAGCGACCACATGTAGAGCGTCTTGTCGGCTGCCGCATCACCGACGACCCGGTCGGCAGGGTGCGCGACGACGTTCCGTCCGAAGAAGAGCACCGAGAGGCAGAGATAGATCCCGAAGGCGCCCGCAAAGGCTCGTATGCCCGGAGTCCTGCCCTTCGGTGTAGCGCCCATCGTGGCGACAATGGGTGAGCCCGCCAATCATCGGCTAACGGCGCGTCCGCCCCCGGAGAGCTGCCCTGTGGGCGGATACCCTGTCGGCCGCGCCCCCGTAGCTCAGTGGATAGAGCAGCGGTTTCCTAAACCGCGTGCGCAAGTTCGATTCTTGCCGGGGGCACTCCCTCTAGAAGCGGCTAGGTCAGACGGTTCCGCTTGGCCAAGCCGCTCGCGGCCTCTCACGAGCTCGACACCGACCTCGCCTCGTTGACCGCCTGGGACGGCTCAAGACGGCTGGATCTGGGTGCGCACTGGCGCGCAACTGGCGCGCAGAGCCGACCGCAACCAGTCTCGTGGCGCGGCGAGGAGCTTCCTCCCTCTCGCTCCAAGCTAGGGAGTCGTCACCCCAGGCAGGACTCCAGTCACGTCGATCTGCGATGCGACGTACTGCTCCCGGAAGAGGAAGTCGCCCAGCAGGTTGACGCGACAGATGAGGGCATAGGTACCGGACGGGGCTCCGACGCCTGGCAGGACGCTACTTTCCCCAGCCCCGATGACCGTGTCCGAGCCACCGCGCCCGAAGTCGAACATCTGCGGCAGATCCGGGCGTGGATGTCGAAGCGGCAGCTTCCCCTCCAGGAGGTCCCGAAGCTCGTTCTTGGTCAGGCTCCGACCCCATGCCGTCTCCTTCGCAAGGATCGGCTTGATCGTCGCCGCCGTGAAGCCGTTCGCCAGTGGTGCGAAGGCGAAGCTCGCGGCGTGCTGCGTCTGGTTCTTCACGTCGATCTGGAAGCTTCCCGCCGCTAGCTTCGTGTCGCCCTCGTAGGTGCATCCGTCGTCGGTCAGCGTGGCTTGCATCCGAGCGTCATCACTGCCGCCGCAAGCAGCGGTGCTGAACATGGCGACGACGAGAACAAGGAGCAGCGGGAGGCGCATCCGACCGATGATCCGCCCGACTTCCGCCAAAGGCAAGCCGGGACAGGGCCGTCGAGCGAGCCGAATACGGAGGCGGTGCTGCTCAATCGCATCGGCTCCTCGCGCCACTGCCTCGGCGAGCCGAGCGCGCACGCTTGTCGGGTCCACCG
>DASUZN010000065.1:0-9671 GCA_036376855.1 Gaiella sp.
ATGGGCGTCCAGTGGGCGGGCGCCTCATCGATCGCCACAGCGCTCAACTTCCTGGTCACGATCATCACGATGCGTGCGCCGGGCATGACCTTCTGGCGCATGCCCCTCCTCGTGTGGGCGAACTTCACGACGTCGCTGCTCGTCGTCCTCGCGACGCCGTTCATCGCCGGCTCCCAGTTCTTCGTCATGTTCGACCGGGTCATGCACACGAGCTTCTTCACGCCTGACAACGGCGGCTACGTGCTCGGCTACCAGCACATCTTCTGGTTCTACAGCCACCCGGCGGTCTACATCATGATGCTGCCCGGCTTCGGGATCGTGTCCGAGGTCATCTCCTCGCAGTCGCGCAAGCCGATCTTCGGCTACCGGCTGATGGCGCTCTCCTTGCTCGGCATCCTCGTGCTCGGATTCTCGGTCTGGGCGCACCACATGTTCGTCGCAGGCATGGCCGACTGGCTGCGCGTCCCGATGATGGTCACCACGCTGCTCATCGCGGTGCCGACGGGGATCAAGGTGTTCTCCTGGCTGGCGACGCTCTGGGAGGGGAAGCTCCACCTCAACACGCCGATGCTGTTCGCGCTCGGGTTCATCTCGACGTTCGTGATCGGCGGCCTCTCCGGCGTCTATCTCGCCGCGGTTCCGATCGACATCCACGCCTCGGACACGTACTTCATCGTGGCGCACATCCACTACGTGCTGTTCGGCGGCTCGGTGTTCACGATCTTCGCGGGCATCTACTACTGGTTCCCGAAGATGACCGGCCGGATGTACAACGAGCGGCTGGGGAAGCTCCACTTCTGGACGACGTTCGTCGCCTTCAACGTGACGTTCTTCCCGATGCACTGGGTCGGGCTCGACGGCATGCCGCGGCGCGTGGCCGACTACGCCGGGACGTACGGCGCGCTCAACATGGTGATCTCGGTCGCGTCGTTCGTGCTCGGCGCCTCGGTCGTTGTCTTCGCATACAACATGATCGTTTCCTGGGCACGAGGCCCGATCGCCGGGTCCAACCCATGGCGCGCGATGACGATCGAGTGGCAGGTGTCGTCTCCGCCACCCGTGTTCAACTTCGACGAGATCCCGCAGGTGGTCGGCGGCCCGTACGAGTACGGCGTCCCCGGCGCCCGCCACGCCGTGCTCAAGGGCGGCGCGCTCCAGGAGGCCCACGTATGAGCGAGCCCGAGACCAAGCACGTCCTCGTCGTCGCCAACGAGACGCTCGCCGGCGAGGAGCTGCTCGACGCGGTTCGCCTCCGGGCCGACCAGGGTCCGATCAGAGCGGTCGTGATCGCCCCGGTCAACGAGCCGAGCGCCGGATACGTCGTCTACCGGAACTCGCGGCGGGCAACGGCCGGACGACGCGTCGACCGGATGGTGGCCGCGCTGCGGGCGGCCGGAATCCCCGCCCACGGCGACGTGTTCGAGGGCGGCCCCGTCGCCGCCGTCCAGGACGTGCTCGCGCTGGAGGACATCGACGAGCTGATCGTGTCGACGCACCCCGAGGAGAAGTCGGGGTGGGTCAGGAAGAAGAACGTCCTCGACCAGCTCAGGCGCCTCGCCGGCGACCGGCCCTTCCAGCACGTCGTCTCCGACGTCACCGCGCGGTCGGGCAGGGCCAACGTCCTCGTGATCGCCAACGAGACCGTTCTCGGCGAGCCGTTGCTCGACCGCATCCGGCAGCGGGCGGCACAAGGGCCGGCCGGGTTCCTGATCGTCTGTCCCCAGAGCGACCCGACGGCGAGCGAGCACCCCGAGGCAGAGCGTCGCCTCCGAGCGGCCCTCACCACGCTGCGCGACGAGGGAATCGAGGCGCACGGCCAGATCGCCCATCCCGATCCGTACACGGCCGCGATGCAGATCGTGGAGGACGAGCGCGTGGACGAGATCATCGTCTCGACCTTCGCCGGCGAGCGCTCCGGCTGGCTTCGGCGGGAGGTCGTCGAGCGCCTGCGCAAGGATGCGGGGGTCCCGGTGGAGCATGTCGTCGCGGCCGCACCGGTCGAAAGCGGGGCGGCATGAGCCGTAGGCTCGACGGAGGCTCCAACGAGCGGACGCGCCGGCTTTGCCGGCGCCGGGAGCGGGTATGAGCGCGCACGCCGAAGCCGCCGCGCACGAGCACCACGGCCCGCCGATCGCGAATCGCAGCTCGCGGCTCGACCCGGCGACGCTCGGGATGTTCCTCTTCATCGCCTCCGAGGCGATGCTCTTCGGCGCCTTCTTCACCGCCTACTTCTTCGTGCGGGTCGTCAACCCGGACGCTCCGGCAACGTGGCCGCCGCCGCCCTACCACTTCCCGATCTTCGTCGCGGGCGTCAACACGGCGATCCTCGTCACGTCGAGCTTCACGATCCACTGGGCGACGCAGGCGATCAAGCGCAACGACCGGAACGGCCTCCGCGCGGGGCTCGTGCTGACCATCCTGCTCGGGAGCGCGTTCCTGCTCACGCAGATGGTCGAGTACGCGCACGTCGGGTTCAACACGAGCGACGGGGCCTTCGCCTCGGTCTTCTTCGGGCTCACCGGCCTGCACGGAGCGCACGTCTTCGTCGGGCTCACGCTCCTCACGATCGCTGCGGTGCGAGCCTTCAAGGGTCACTACTCGGCGGAGCACCACCACGGGCTCGAGATCCCCGGCATCTACTGGCACTTCGTCGACGTGATGTGGATCATCGTGTACTTCGCCGTCTACATCCTGTAGACGCCGACTCGCGCTGTCGGGGCGCATGCGCTAGAAACGGGCTGTGAAGAATCCGCTGCGCGACGAGGCGTCGGCCTTCCGGGTCGTGTTCCTGACGCTCGGCGGCGCGGTGCTCGTCGCTCTGGGTGCGTGGATCAACACCTGGCTCGGGGTCGTCGTGTTCCTCGTGCTCGTCGGCGTCGCGCTCTGGGCGATCCGCGGCGGTATGCAGCCCCGCCCTGCGCAGGCGCATGTGATCCACGACAGGGGGCCGGCGCGGAAGATCCTCGTCGTCGCCAACGAGACGGTTGCGGGCGGCGAGCTCTACGAGCTCCTCGGTCGCAAGGCGGAAGGGGTCAGCGAGGACGTCCTCGTCGTGTGCCCGGCGCTGAACTCGAAGCTCAACACGTGGACGTCGGACGAGGACGGCGCGCGGGCTGCGGCGCAGGCCCGCCTCGATTCGAGCCTCACGCGGCTCCGCGAGGCCGGAATTGCGGCGCGCGGCGAGATCGGCGACGGCGACCCGCTGCAGGCGCTCGAGGATGCGCTCCGGGTGTTTCCCGCCGACGAGGTCGTCGTCTCGACGCATCCACCGGGCCGCTCGAACTGGCTCGAGCTGGGCGTCGTCGAGCAGGCACGCCTGCGCTTCGACGTGCCCGTGACGCACGTGGTCGTCGACCTGGCAGCGCAGCCGACGTCGTGATCCGGCTCGAGCCGGTGACGGCCGAGCACCTGCCGCTGCTCCGCTCGCTCGTCGCCGACCCGGCTGTCCAGCGCTTCACCCGCATCCCCGTTCCGCCGCCGCCCGACTTCCCCGAGCAGTGGCTGGACGCGTACCTGGTCGGGCGGGAGGACGGGACGAGAGTCGGTTTCGCGATCGTCGAGGACGAGACCGGCGAGCAGCTCGGGATGGCGGTCGCACCGACGATCGAGCGCGAGGCCGCGACCGCGGAGCTCGGCTACGTGGTCGCCCCCGGCGCCCGCGGACGTGGCGTCGCGACGGCCGCGCTCGGCCTGCTCACCGATTGGGCGCTCTCGGAGCTCGGCGCCGAGCGACTCGAGCTGCGGATCTCCGTCGACAACGTCGCCTCGAAGCGGGTTGCCGAGCGATGCGGCTACCTCCGCGAGGGCGTGTTGCGGTCGCTGTACGTCAAGGAGGGCCTCCGCGAGGACACGGAGGTCTGGTCGCGGCTCGCGAGCGACCCGCCGGCCGGCTGACTACTTGCCGGCGTTCTCGGCGACGAACGTCGCGACGGCCTCGATCTGTGCCTCGCTCAGCTGGCCCTTGAACGACGGCATCCCGCCCAGCCCATTCGTAATGCGGTCGACTGCGAGCTCCTTGGAGGGCTTGGCGTCGTCGAGGTTCGGCCCGACGGTTCCGGTGGAGCCGGCAGCCGCGAGCGTGTGGCAGCCGCTGCAGCCCGCCGACTCGAAGATCGCCTTGCCGTCGGTCGAGCCGCCCGGCGGCGCCGGCTTCGGCGGGTTGGCCGGGTCCATCGGCTTGCCGCTCGCGTCGAGCCCGGCCACGGACGCGACGTACGTCGCGACGTTGTCGGCCTCCTGGCCCTCGAGGATGTTCGCCGGCATCCCCGGCGCCCCGGTCGAGGGGGTCGTGACCGGATAGGCGATCTGGGCGCGGACGACCTGCAGGATCGTGTCCTCGCCGAGACCGTCCAGCCGCGACTGGACGAAGGCGTAGTCGAGGTCGGGGCCGATCGTGCCGGTCGTCCCGGCGTCGCGCAGCGTGTGGCACGACCCGCAGCTGGCGACGAACAGCTTCTTGCCCTCGATCTTGTCGCCGGTCGGCTCGGTGTAGCCGACGGTGTCGCCGCATGCTGACAGGCCGAGCGCGGCGACGAGGCCGACCAGAACGACCGCGATCGCCTGCCGTCGGCGTCTCGCCGGGGTGCTGGGTACCGGGTGCTCCACGCGGGAGCGAGTCTATCCCGACGTGGAGGAAGCGGCGGCGCGGAGCTGCTTCAGCTGCTGGCGGACGACATCCGCGCTCGGATCGTCCGGCGCGAGCGTGAGGAAGCGCTCGTACGCGGCAATCGCCGTCGGGGCATCGCCGACCTGCTGCGCCGCCTGCGCGAGCTCGAGCTGGACGTTCGGGTCGTTCGGCTGGAGCGCGACGAGGCGCTTGTAGGCGTCGACCGCGAGCGTCGCCTCCGTCTGCGCATCCTGGAATGCAGCGCCGATCTCACCGCTCGCCTGCGCGTTGACCGCGGTGCTGACGCGGTCGGGGAAGAGCGACTGCCCGGCAGGGCCGGTCAGCGACGGGAACCCCTGCGACGGCGCGCGGAACGCCGCGCGCAGCTGGAGGATCTGCGCGTCACGCTGACGCTCGGTGGCGCGGGACATGTGCAGGCCGGCGAGCTCCCGGTACGCGCTCTCGTCCTTCGGGTTCAGGTCGATTGCCGTGTTGAGGGCGACGATCGCCTCGGCGGTCTGACCCTCGGTCTCGAGCGCGGTCGCGTAGTCGCGCCAGGCCTGCGCGTCCTTCGGCCGCTGCTCCGTCTCCTTCCGCGCGTCCGACACCGATTGCGCCGTCGAGCCGCTCGAGTCGCGGAAGATGTCACCGACACCGGTGCCCCCGGCGCCCACGCCGAAGACGACGAAGCCCAGTCCGAAGACGAGCGCGAGGAACACGAACATCCACTTCGCGTGACGCCGCAGCCGCGGGAAGAACATCGTGTCCTCGATCGACGGCGCGGTCGAGGCGCGCGAGCGCGGTGGCGTTACCGCAGCATGCGGCTTCGCGCTCTTCGGGCGGCTCTTCTCGAATCTGGCCATGCGCTCGTGCCTCGCCGGTAGCGGTCCTCGCCGGCTACGAGAGTAGCTGCAACCCGATCCGGCGACCCGCCGAGGACGGCTCCCACAACAGGATCTTCAACAGGCTCGAACGGCGAGCCCACAAGTGAGACGACGGCCAGGTCGGCCCACTTCCCCGGCACGAGCGACCCGACCTCGCCGTCGAGGCCGAGCACGCGCGCGCCGCCGAGCGTGGCGAGCTCGAGCGCCGTCTGCGCGGTGAGCGCGTCCGGCCGCCGTTCGCGCGCGCGCGCCGCGACGATCGCGGCGCGAAGCTCCTCGAACAGGTCGAACGAGGGCGTGGATGCCGGGCTGTCCGTGGCAATCCCGACGGTGACGCCCACATCGAGCAGGTCTCGCAGGGGGGCGACCCCACAGCCGAGGATCCCGTTCGAGCGCGGGCAGTGGGCGACCCCCACACGGTGCTCCGCGAGGAGCGCGATCTCGTCGTCGTCGACGTCGACGCAGTGCGCCGCCACCATCCCCGGCCCGAGCAGCCCCGCCTCGGCGAGCAGCCGGATCCCCGTCCGGCCGGGCGGAGGGACGAGCATGTCGGCGAACGCAGACCAGTCACCCGAGCCGTCGAGCAGGAACGACCGCTCGGCAACGCTCTCGCCGAGGTGGGTGGCGAGCGGGAGCCCGAGCGCGGCGCATTCGGCGTAGAGCTCGACCGTGCAGGTGTACGGCGCATGCGGGGAGACGCCGAGGCGCACCCGCTCGGAGAGCGCCGGCTCGACCCGCTGGCGCAGCTCGGCGAAGCGCGCCATCGCCGAGGCGTCGTGGCCGAAGACCTCGAGGTAGACGGTCGCGCGGAGGCCCGTGTCGGCGGCGGCCTCGGCGGACGCACCCGCGAAGCTGCAGTCACCGACCGTGGTGATGCCGGAACGGAGGCACTCGTGCGCTCCGTCGGTCGCGATCGCACGCATGTCGTCGAGCTCGAGCAGGCTCTTCCGGGCGACATGCATCCCGATCCAGGACGAGAACCCGAGCCCGTCACCGAAGCCCGCATACACCGCGTACTCGAGGTGCGAGTGGCAGTTCACGAAGCCGGGCAGGAGCACGCACCCCGGGAACGCCTCGCCCGTGCCCAGGTCGGAGGAGGCGCCGACGGCAGCGATCCGCCCGTCGTCGCCGATCGCGACCGCGCCGTCTTCGACCGGCTCGCCCTCGACCGGGACGACCCAATCGGCGGAGACGACCCTCACAGCGCTTCGGCGGCCGTCCGCTCCCAGCGCCGCTCCATGAACACGGCGATCCAGATCGACGCCTCGAAGAGGACGAGGAGCGGCACCGTCTCGAGTACGAGCGAGACCGGGTCGACGGTCGGCAGCACGATCGCGAAGGCGAGCATCGCGACGTAGCCGATCCGCCGGTTCTTCCGGAGGCGGTCGGCCGTGAGGACGCCCAGGCGCACGAGGCCGAGGATGAAGATCGGCATCTCGAACGCGATCCCGAACGCGAAGAGGGTGAGCGTGACGAACGAGAGGAAGTAGCTGGCGCGGATCTGCTCCGTGTAGAGCTCGGAGTCGTAGTCGACGAGGAACGACAGCGCCTTCGGCAGGACGATCGCGTAACAGAACAGGACGCCTGTGACGAAGAGGAACGTCGCGAGCACGACGAAGACGCCGAGCATCCGCTGCGTGTTGTCGCTCACGGCGGGCGCGAGGAACGCCCAGACCTGCCACAAGAGGATCGGCAGGACCAGCGCGATCGCGGCGTAGAAGCTCACCTTGAGGGAGGTCGTGAACGGCTCGGTGACCCCCAGCGTCACGATCGGCGTGCCCTCGGGGACGAGATCCATCAGCCGTCCGATGAGCTGCGCGTGGAAGGCGTAGGCGATCGCGAACGCCGGGACCAGCGCGATGATGCAGATGAGGAGCCGGTGCCGAAGCTCGGTGAGGTGCTCGACGAGGGTTGCTTCCTCGTCGTGGCTCAGGCGCCGCGGCACGATCCGGCGGGCCATCGCGCGGGGGTGGTCTTAGGAGACGGTGTCGCGCTCGCGCGCGGGGGTCGCGGTCGTCGTCGCGGCCGGCTCGGCGGGCGGCAGTTCCGCCACCTCGTCGACCGGGTCGTCGCCGTCGTCCTTCCCGGACACCGAGTCCCTGAACTCCCGCATCCCCTTGCCGAGCTGACGACCCATCTCGGGCAGACGCTTGGGCCCGAAGACGAGGAGCAGCACGAGCAGCAGGATCAGGAGCTCCCAGATACCGATTCCGAAGGGCATGCGCAGAGCGTAGCGGTTGCTGGACGCATCGGGTTTACGGGAAGTTAAGCCGGGGGACGCGGTCCGGCTACCATCGACGGTAGGCGTGCGCACGGGAGGAACGTCCGCGCACCTGCTTCTTCGAGACCTGCAACCGAAGGACAAGAGTGGCACTGCTCGAGATCACGAACCTGCATGTCGCGCTGGAGGACGGCACCGAGATCGTCAAGGGCGTCGACCTCGCGCTCGACACGAACCAAAAGCACGCGATCATGGGCCCGAACGGCTCGGGCAAGTCCACGTTCGCCTATGCCCTGATGGGCCATCCGGCCTACGAGGTCACGGAGGGCGACATCCGCGTCGACGGCGAGTCGATCCTCGGGCTCGGGGCCGACGAGCGGGCCCAGCGCGGTCTCTTCCTCGCGTTCCAGTACCCGCACGCGATCCCGGGCGTCACGGTCACGAGCTTCCTGCGCAGCGCGATCAACGCGAAGCGCAAGGCCGCGAACGGCGGTGACGAGAACCCGGTCCCGGTCAAGGAGTTCCGCACGGACCTGCTGGCCGCGATGGAGCGGCTCAAGGTGCCGCGCGAGCTCGCCCAGCGCTACTTGAACGACGGGTTCTCGGGTGGAGAGAAGAAGCGGGTCGAGATCCTCCAGATGGCGATGCTCTCACCGCGGATCGCGATCCTCGACGAGACCGACTCGGGCCTCGACATCGACGCGCTGCGCATCGTCGCCGAGGGTGTGAACACGCTCGTCGGCCCGGACATGGGCGCGCTCGTGATCACCCATTACCAGCGAATCCTCAACTACGTCACGCCGGACCACGTCCACGTCTTCGTGGACGGGCGGATCGTCGCCTCCGGCGGCGCCGAGCTCGCTCACAAGCTCGAGGCGGAGGGCTACGAGGCCTTCGTGCCCGCCGGCGTGGCGGTCGAAGGGGGCGAGTCCGAATGAGCCAGAGCGAGACCGAGACCGTTCGCGACATCCGCGCCGAGTACGGCTACGGCTGGCACGTCGATGACAAGTCGACGATCTACAAGGCACCCAAGGGCCTCACGCACGAGCTGCTCGACGTCATCTCCGACCACAAGGCGGAGCCCGACTGGATGCGGAAGTTCCGCCACCAGTCCCTCGACTACTTCGTCGCACGACCGATGCCTGGCTGGGGCGCCGACCTGTCCGGGATCGACTTCGAGAACATCCACTACTACTTGAAGCCCACCGAGAAGCAGGTGGACAAGTGGGAGGACCTCCCGGCGGAGATCCTCGACACGTGGGACCGGCTCGGGATCCCTGAGGCCGAGAAGAAGTACCTCGCAGGCGTCGGGGCGCAGTACGAGTCCGAGGTCGTCTACCACAAGCTCCAGGCGGATCTCGAGTCGAAGGGCGTGATCTTCCTCGACATGGACTCGGGCCTGCGCGAGCACGAGGAGCTCGTCAAGCAGTACTTCTCGACGATCATCCCGCAGAACGACAACAAGTTCGCCGCTCTCAACTCGGCCGTGTGGTCGGGGGGCTCGTTCATCTACGTGCCGCCGGGCGTCTCGATCGAGATGCCGCTCCAGGCCTACTTCCGCATCAACGCGGAGAACATGGGTCAGTTCGAGCGCACGTTGATCATCGTCGACGAGGGCGCCTACGTGCACTACGTCGAGGGCTGCACCGCCCCGATCTACTCGTCGGACTCCTTGCACTCGGCGGTCGTCGAGATCGTCGTCAAGAAGGGCGGCCGCTGCCGCTACACGACGATCCAGAACTGGTCGAACAACGTCTACAACCTCGTCACGAAACGCGCCGTTGCCTACGAGGACGCAACGATGGAGTGGGTCGACGGCAACCTCGGCTCGAAGGTGACGATGAAGTACCCGGCCATCTGGCTGATGGGCGAGCGCGCGCACGGCGAGGTCCTCTCGATCGCCTTCGCCGGCAAGGGCCAGCATCAGGACGCGGGCGGCAAGGTCGTCCACGTCGCGAAG
>DASUZN010000066.1:0-7121 GCA_036376855.1 Gaiella sp.
GTCGCGTGCCAGAGCACGCGGAGCGCCGTCTCGTCTCCCTCCCAGAACCGCCGCCGGGAGCAGCGGATGTACCAGTTCGAGAGGTCGTCGACGAACGCCTCGAAGGCGCGGATCACGTCGACCGTCAACCAGCGCTCGTAGGCATCGGTCGCCTCCTCCACGAGCAGGCGCGTGCGTTCGAGAAGCCAACGGTCGAGAGGGGCGCTCGCCTCCTGCATCCCGTCGAGGTCGGCGTAGCGCGGCGTGAACGACTCGACGTTGCCGTACTGCGTCAGGAACGTGACGGAGTGCCAGAGCCGGAGCAGCTTGCGCTGGATCTCGTGGGCCGGGCCGAAGCCGAAGAGGAGGTTCCGGTCGGGTGGCTGGGCGCAGTACTGCCAGCGCATCACGTCCGCGCCCATCCGGGCGAACGCGTCCTGGGCGTCGATCATGTTCCCCCACGAGCCGTGCATCTCGCGGCCCGACTCGTCGAGCATCTTCTCGTAGCCGAGCACCTTCGTGAACGGCGCGCGGCCCGTCAGCGCGACCGACATGAAGAGCTGCGAGTAGAACCAGAGGCGGATCTGCTCGCGCATCTCCGAGACCCAGTCGGCAGGGAACCAGTCCTCCCAGTAGGCATGGTCGGGCAGGTCGGCGCGGGTCAGCCCCCTCGCTGCGCCGGTCGCGTACCCCTCGGGGACGTACTCGTGGCTCTCCCAGCCGAGCGTCGAGAACGGGACGATCCCCGCGTCGAGCCACACGTCACCCACCTCGGCGATCCGCTCGACCTCCTCGCCGCATGCCTCGCAGCGGATCCTGACGTCGTCGACCCACGGGCGGCGCAGCTCCGGCAGGTCGGAGACCGGCGCGGTCGCGCGCTCGAGCAGCTCCAGCTTCGAGCCGACCACGTTGAGCTGCCCGCAGCCACAGGGGTAGAACGGCAGCGGCAGGCCGTAGTAACGGCGGCGCGAGATGTTCCAGTCGCCCATGTTCCGCAGCCAGTCGTCCATGCGCTTGCCCATGTAGGCAGGCGTCCACTCGACCGTCGCGTTCGCGTCGAGCAGCGGCTGGCGGAGCTCCTCGACAGAGAGGAACCAGTCGTCCGAGATGCGGAAGATGAGCGGCGTGTCGCAGCGCCAGCAGTGCGGGTACCGGTGCTCGTAGAGCCCGGCGTGCACGAGCAGGCCACGCTCGGCCAGGTCGCCGACGATCTGGTCGGCCGCGTCACCCGTCGACGTACCGTGCAGCCAGCCGTAGTCGTCGTAGAAGCGGCCCGCCTCGTCGACGGGCGTGAGGATCGGCAGGTCGTGGACGCGCGAGAGCTCGAAGTCCTCGCCGCCGCAGCCAGGCGCGATGTGGACGATCCCCGTGCCCTCCTCGACCGAGACCTCGTCCCAGGGGATGACGCGATGCTCGACGGCGGCCCCCGGCGGGAGCGTGTCGAATGGCCCCTCGTAGCGGAGGCCGACGAGCTCCGCGCCCGGCACCGTCTCGGCGAACGTCTCGTCCGGGAAGCGGCCCACCATCACCCACTCGCCGTTCGCGCGCCTGCCGTAGTCGCGCTCCGGATGCACCGCCGCGGCCACGTTCGCGGGCAGCGTCCACGGCGTCGTCGTCCAGATCACGATCGCCTCGCCCGGCCGGTCGACGAGCGGGAAGCGAACGGTGAGCGACGGGTCGGAGCGGTCCTGGTAGACGCCGGCCTGCGAGAGCTCGTGCTGGGAGAGCGACGTGCCGCAGCGCGGGCACCACTCGGTGGAGCGGTGCCCCAGGTAGACGCGGCCTCGCTCGTGCATCAGCGCGAGGAAGCGCCAGATGTAGTCGATGTTCGTGTCGCTGAACGTGAAGTAGTCCGCGCCCCAGTCCATCCACTGGCCGAGCCGGATCGAGCCCTCGGTCAGCTCCTTGGCCGACCAGATCACCTTCTCGCGGCAACGGCGCGCGAACTCCGCGAGGCCGAACTCCTCGATCTCCCGCTTGGAGTTGAGCCCGAGCTCGCGCTCGACCCCGACCTCGATCCAGAGCCCCTGGCAGTCGAAGCCGTTCTGGTAGCGCTGGTGGTGGCCGCGGAGCGCCTTGTAACGCTGGAAGACGTCCTTGAGCGTCCTGCCCCACGCGGTGTGGACGGCGAGCGCCTTGTTCGCGGTCACCGGCCCGTCGACGAAGCTGAAGCGCGGCCCGGCGGCGTTCTGCTCGCGCAGCCGCGAGAAGGTCTGCTCGCGCTCCCAGAGCTCGAGGATCGCGCGCTCGAGCGCGTCGTGATCCGGCTTGTCCGGCAGGCGTGCGAACATGGGGCGATTCTAGGGAAGGGTTTTTCGCAGCCCGTCGTTGTACTAGGTACTTGCAACTGCAATATCGACTACGGAAGGACCAATGGCACTCAACGTAACGACCGAGACCTTCGACCAGGAGGTCATCCAGAGCGAGAAGCCGGTTCTCGTCGACTTCTGGGCCGAGTGGTGTGGCCCCTGCCACGCCGTCGCCCCGGTGCTCGACCGCATCGCGTCCGAGCACGAGACCGAGCTGAAGCTGGTCAAGGTCAACATCGACACCGAGCACGAGCTCCAGCAGCGCTACGGCGTCGCCTCGATCCCGACGATGATCCTCTTCAAGGACGGCGAGCCGTCCGCGTCGGTGATCGGCGCGCAGCCGAAGGGCGCGATCGAGCGCTCGCTCGGTCTCGCGGTCTAAGGCTTCCCTCACCCCTCCCTCCCCGCGAAGAGCCGGCGCACGCCGGCTCTTCGTTCGAGGGGGCTACCGTACGGCCGTGAGCCCGCGCCACGTCCCTGCCTCCGTGACCGAGCTGTCGCGCGTCGGCCTGCTCTCATCCCTCCCGGGCGAGACGCTCACCCGGCTCGCCGGCCGCATGGCGCGCGAAGACGTCCCCGCGGGGCGCACGATCGTCTCGGAGGGCGAGCCCGGTGACCGGTTCTACGTCCTTCTCTCGGGGATGGCGACCGTCACGCAGGAGGTGCGAGGCGCCCGTTCCGTGCTCCGGCCCGGCGACACCTTCGGCGAGGTTGCGCTCGCGATGGGCATTCCGCGCACCGCCACGGTGACGGCGATGCTGCCGTCCGTCGTCGCGAGCTGCGACCGCGCGACCTTCGACGAGTTGCTGCGCCCGCTCTTCGCCGACGACGAGGACTGAGTCGGGCGCACCGCCACGTCTCAGTCGTAGATCGAGGTGCCGGCACCCTGAGTCGCGTTGGCCGGATAGGGGACCAGGTCGTTGACGTGACCGGGCTGAGCGCCCACGCGTTCCAACCAGCGGCCGACGGCCGGGTACCGCTCCAGCTCGAGACCCGCCTCGTGGGCGACGTGCGCGTAGCCGTACACCGCGATGTCGGCGATCGTGTACCGCTCCCCGACGAGGAAAACACGCGGGCGAAGGTGATCTTCGAGGGCCTGGAGCGCTTCCTCGGCGCCGCGCCGGCGCCGCAGTGCCTCCGGGTCGTCCGGTGCGAGTCGGCCCGTGGCGAGCCGGAAGCGCAACCCGCCCATCGTCATCATCACGTCGGTCTGCTCGAAGAGGAGCCAGCCGACCACGAGAGCGACGTCGTACGGATCCTCCGGTAGGAACCGCGTCCCCCGGGACAGGAAGAGCAGGATCGCGTTCGACTCGGACAGCCGGCGCCCGTCGTCCAGCTCGAGCACGGGCGTCGTCCGGAGCGGGTTGACGATCGCGTACGCGTCGGTGAGCGTGTCGCCGGCGAACATGTCGATCGGCACGCGCTCGTAGGGCACGCCGAGCTGCGCGAGGAGCAGCCGCACCTTGAGACAGTTGGCCGAGGCGGAGTAGTCGTAGAGCTTCATGCCGGTGTCAACGCGCGCGGCCGCCCGTCTGTGAGATGCGTCGCGCCTCTCAGCCCAGCTCCTCGAGGACGGCGTCCGAGAGCCGCGGCCAGGCCTCCTTCGCCCAGTCGCCGAACGGCCGTGTCGTCAGGGCCGCGCAGGCGACGCCGCGGTCGGGGTCGACCCAGAAGAACGTTCCGCTCCCGCCGAAATGGCCGAATGTCCGCGACGACGTGAGGGTGCCCGACCAGTGGCCCTCCTTCTCGCCCTTGAGCTCGACTCCGAGACCCCAGTCGAGCGGCGTGAATCGACCGAAGTCCGGGAGCACGCCGTCGAGGCCGGGGAACTGGACGCTCGTCATCTCGTCCCGGGTCTCGCGCGCGATCACGAACGGAGCGAGCAGCTGGCCCGCCAGCTCGAGTACGTCGGCGAGTGACCCGTGCATGCCCGCCCCCGGGTGCCCGCTCGGGTCGATCGCGACGCCGACAGGCTCGACGACGGCCGCCTGGACGTAGTCCTCGAACGGCATCTCCGCACGTCGCGCGACATGCTCGCCGAGGACGCGGAACCCTTCGTTCGAGTAGATGCGCCTTCGCCCGGGAGGCGCGATCGGCGACCCGCCCTCGAACGGCAGGCCGGATGCGTGCGCGAGCAGGTGGCGCACCGTCGAGCCGGGCGGGCCGGCCGGCTCGTCGAGGTCGACGACGCCTTCCTCGGCGGCGACGAGGGTCGCGAGCGCGGCGATCGGCTTCGAGACCGACGCCAGCCGGACCGCGTGGCCCGTGTCGCCGTGGGTCGCAGTCGGCCCGTCCACGCGGGTCACCCCCGCCGCTGCGAACGGGACGTCCCACGTGTCGATCTGGTGCAGGGCCTCCACGGGGCGCGATACTAGGCGCCCGATGCGCCGCAGGCTGATCTCCGGCACCTCCCCCTACGAGGGCGTCGCGGGTTTCTCGCGGGCAGTCGTCGTGGGCGACCGGGTGCACGTTGCCGGGACAGCGCCGATCCCGGTGGACGGCTCGCCGCCGCCCGACGGCGCGTACGAGCAGGCGCGGCTCTGCCTGGAGCTCATCGGCGCCGCGCTCGAGCAGGCGGGCTCGTCGCTCGAGCACGTCGTGCGGACGAACATCTATGTCACCGATCGCGCGCACTGGGAAGAGGTCGCGCGGGCTCACGGGGAAGCGTTCCGCGACGTCCGTCCCGCGGCGACGTGCGTCGTCTCAGACCTGCTCGACCCCTCGTGGAAGGTCGAGATCGAGGCGGAGGCGGTGCTCCCGTGAAGCAGATCCTGCCGGGCTCGATCACGGGTGTCACCGACGCCCCCGCGGCCAGCGTCTTCGACCACAAGTTCGGGGCGAGCGAGCCGTACACACTCGGCGTCGAGGAGGAGTACATGCTCCTCGACCCGGAGAGCTTCGACCTCGTGCAGCACATCGAGATGGTGCTCGACGCGATCCAGGGTGACGAGCTTGCGAGCCGTCTCAACGCCGAGCTGATGCAGTCGGTGCTCGAGATCGCCACACCGGTGTGTCGCACGGCCGGCGACGTGATGCACGAGCTCGAGACGTTGCGCGGGTATGTCCGCGACGTCGCGCGCGGCCAGGGTCTCCGCGTCGGCTCGGCCGGGACCCACCCGTTCAGCCTCTTCGAACGGCAGCGCATCACCGCGAAGGACCGCTACCACGCGCTGATCGACCAGCTCCAGTACGTCGCCCGCCGCGAGCTGATCTTCGGGATGCACATCCACGTCGCGGTCGACGACCCCGACAAGGCGATCCAGGTCGTGAACGGGCTCCTTCCCCACCTCGCACCGCTCCTCGCCCTCTCCGCCAGCTCGCCGTTCTGGCGCGGCGAGCCGACCGGGCTCGCCTCGAGCCGCCAGATCGTCTTCTCCGCGTTCCCGCGCTCGGGGCCGCCGCCGCGCTTCCGCGACTACGAGGACTACGCCTCCGTCGTGGGCCAGCTCGAGCGGACGGGCTGCATCGCGGACTACACACACATCTGGTGGGACATCCGCCCGCACCCCAAGTGGGGGACGATCGAGGTGCGCATCTGCGACGCCGTCACCCGCCTCGAGGATGCGGTGGCGATCGCCGCCTACTGCCAGGCTCTCGTGAAGCAGCTCAGCGAGCGGTACGACGCGGGCGACGAGATCCCGACATACCACCGAATCCTGACCAGTGAGAACAAGTGGCTTGCCGCGCGCTACGGGCTCGACGCACCGGTGATGGACCTCGCCACGGGAAGCCGGATCCGCACGCCTCTCGCGAAGCTCGTGCGGCGCACGCTTCGTGACCTCGAGCCGCACGCGCGCGAGCTCGGGTCGGAGCGCGAGCTCGAGGGCGTCGCGGCGCTCGTCGGCCGCGGCAACTCGGCGGAGCGTCAGCTGCGCGTCTACAACGCGAACCGCGACATCGTCGAGGTGGTGCGCGCGATCGCGGACGCGACCGAGCCGGCGGACGCGGGGGACGCGTCCACGCCCGCCGGCTGAGCCTCTGGCTAGGCCTGCACCGAGAAGGTGCGGGTGTCGATCCGCGCGAGCGCGACGCCGCCGCGGCCCGTGAGCGTCAGCACACGGCTCGGAGTCACGGCCAGCAGCACACCGTCGAGCACGCTCTGCGCGTTGCCGGCCCACGGCAGGTCGATGCAGCGTGCGACCCGCGTCCGCGTGTTCAGCGCGTGGACGAAGGCATGCGACGTGCCGCCGTTGTAGAGCGTGTACACCCACGCGCCGTCGCGGCTCCAGGCTCGCGCGAGCGCGATCCCGCTCATCCGCTCGCTCGGCTCGGTCTTGTCCACGATCGCTCCCGGCTCGAGCTTCCCGGTGCGGAGATCGACCGAGCGGACGACGTACCGCACGCCGCCCTGGACGCCGCCCGGGTACTGGAGCACGAAGAGGCGACGACCGTCGCTCGAGACGGCGTCGAAGGCGTACGTCCCCGCGAGCCTGATCGTGCGGAGCGGCGCGAGCGTGCGGGTGTCGATCACGACGAAGCGCGTGTTGACCTGATCGTCGTAGACGGACGATGCGAGGACGAGCCGTCGCCCCTTCGCCCATGTGCCCTCGACGAGCCCGGAGAACGTGACCATCGGCACGCCGAGGTTGGCCGGGAGCACGCGCGTGCGCAGGACGGCTCTGTCGCGGTCGCGGACGAGCCGGAGCTGCGTCGCACCCCCGCCTTGCTTCGCGACGGCGACGACGTGCGCGCCGCCTGCGACCGCGATGCCCGGCGCACCGTTCAGCACGGGCGGCACCGGGCCGGCCGCGGCACCCGCGCCGGTGGCCGCCAGACCGACGATCGCGGCGGTCGCGATCGTCGTCAGCACTCGAGCTCGACCTCTCATCCGAT
>DASUZN010000067.1:0-16445 GCA_036376855.1 Gaiella sp.
GCTCTTGGCAGAGGGAGGAGCGCTCTCCCGCACAGCAGCGATCGAAGAAGCCCGAGGCGTTCTACGCCACTGAGGGGACGAGCCCAGGTGGAGTTCGAGACACGCGATCGCGACCACACACTCAAAAAGTTCCTGCAAATAAGACGTCGGCATTGCCTGGACTGGCGCGATGCCCACTCCCTCTTTCGCTAGAGAGGGGCTCGCTCCGCATGCAGAGCCGGTTGCAGGAGCCCGTACAGTTGGGCGCCGGTCTGGGTCCAAGGATCGGCCCCGGCGCCTCACCCGGGTGAATCGTAGGGACAGCGGTCGGGATCACCCGGCCGGGGCGTACAACGCATCGTGTGGATCGTGATCGATCGCGCCGTACTGCTGCGACTCGTGAACGGGTGGGGCGGATCGTTGTGCGTGGCGGAGGCGCCATCGTCGCTGCCCTTCCCGCAGACCGCCGTCTCGGCTGTAGGCAGGAGCTGAGCTTCACCGCGACGCGCTCGGACTGCGTCGTCATGGGAGGAGGTCACCATCGCTGACGAATACCGTCGCCGGAGCGGCTACTCCGTGCTCGGAGCCGCTCGGCTAGTTGTTGTGGCGTTCGAGCGCGCGGAGGTGCTGGTGTATGAGGGCGACGGCCATGGCGCCTTCGCCGACGGCGGAGGCGACGCGCTTGATCGATCCGTGGCGGACGTCGCCGGCAACGAAGAGGCCGGGCTGGCTGGACTCGAGGAACAGCGGTGGGCGCTCGAGCGGCCAGGCAGGTTGCCCGTCCGCAAGCAGGTCTGGCCCCGTGACGAGGAACCCGTGATCGTCGCGGCGTAGCCAGCCTTCGATACCTGCGGTCAGCGGCTGCGCGCCGATCATGACGAACAACGCGTCCGCTCGGGCCTCGACCTCCTCGCCGCGTTCGGAGTCGCGGATCACGACGGAGGCGAGCCGTTCGTCGCCACGAGCCTCCACCACGTCGGCGCCGGTCCGCACCTCGATCCTGTCGTGCGCATCGATGCGGTTGACGAGGTACTTCGACATGCTGCGATCGAGCGAGTCCGAGCGGCAGACGACGGTGACGCTGCGGGCGACGTCGGCAAGGGAGAGCGCGGCCTGACCGGCCGAGTTCGCGCCGCCGACGACGACGACATCGCAGTTGCGACAGAGAGCGGCCTCCGAGGGCGAGGAGCCGTAGTGGACGCCGGCGCCGATGAGGCCGTCCACGCCGGGGGCTTCGAGCAGGCGGTAGTGGACGCCGTTGGCGGCAACGGCGGCGTGTGCCTGCACTGTCTCACCGCCGGTGAGCTCGAGCGCGAAGCTGGTGCTCTCGCCGGGCATGGCCCGGAGGAGCTCGGCTCCGACGAGGATCTCGGCGCCGAGCCGGAGCGCCTGCGCGTGGATGCCGGCGGCGAGCTCGGCGCCGCCGACCCCGTCGGGGAAGCCGGGGTAGTTCTCGATGCGCGCGCTCGTGCCCGCTTGGCCGCCTGGCGCGAGCGCCTCGATCACCAATGTCCGCAGCCCCTCGGACGCGGCGTAGAGCGCGGCCGTCAAACCGGCAGGCCCGGCGCCGAGAATCGCGACGTCGTAGAGCTCGTGCTCGGGGCGCGTCGGCAGGCCCGTGCGGGTCGCGAGCTCGTGCTTGAACAGCTTCGTCTCGCGGAACGCCTGCTGCTCCTCGGCCGGGGTCGCCGCCACGGCGCCGTGTTCCGTCGCCGGAATGAAGCGCCCGCGCATGAACTCGGCGGGGCCTTCCAGCATCGACCCGTCCTCGAACAGCGCGCACGGGAAGCGGACCTCGCTGAGCGCGCGGTCGGCGGAGAGCACGCGCGCGAGCGGATCGTCGTCGACGTCGACCCAGCGGAAACCGACGTTGTTCCTCGAGAGGAACTGCCGCGTCTCGGCGGCGCCGGGAGTCGCGGCGCGACCGAGCAGGTAGATGAACCCGGACGGCGGCTTCAAGCGGAGGGTGCGGCAGCGGGAGCGACGTCGAAGCTGAACATCATCCCGCTCTCGTGGTGCTCGGCGATGTGGCAGTGCGCCATCCAGCGACCGGGGTTCGTGACGTCGAGCAGGATGTCGACAGTCTCGCCGGTGCGGACGAGCACCGTGTCCTTCCACACGTAGTTCGCCTCTGGGACGTCGTCACGGGTGAGGACGACGAAGCGGCCGGCGCCGTGAACGTGGAATGGGTGGTGCATCGGATGGTCCGAGTCCATCTCGTTCACCAGGCGAAGCTTGACACGGTCGCCGACCGTGAACTGCCACGCGATGCCGTGGTTGGCGGCGCCGGTGTCGCGATCGACGAGCATCCAGCGCATGTTCGCCGGCGTCGTGCGGCGGTTGAGCTCGAGCATATCGTCCTCCCACTCGATCCCACCCGCGTCGTGATCGTGCTCCTGATGCTGGTGCTCGTGGTGCTCGTGCTCGTGGTGCTCAGAGTCGTGACTCGACGCCGTGACGAGCGACGCGTCGACGAGCTTCATGCCGCACTTGGGGCAGCGGTCGGCCTCCTCGCTCACGACCTCGGGATGCATCGGGCAGACGTACGTCACGGGCGCTGCGACTGCGACGAGCTTCATGCCGCATTTGGGGCAGCGGTCGGCCTCCTCACTCACGACCTCGGGATGCATCGGGCACGCGTAGACGACGGCGCCCTCGGGCACTCCCATGTCCATCTCCGCGACGAACGCGAGTGTCTTGTCGGGCGGCGTGTCGACGTAGGCCGCGAGCCGTTCCCGCTCGGGGACCCACTCCGGGTTCACGCGCAGCACGGCAAACTCGCCTGCGAGAGACGGGGTCGCGGGTTCCGAGGCGACGTCGATCGCGGCGAGCGTGTAGGTGCGCTCCGGCGTTCGGTGCTCGAGCGCCATCCGCCCCGGCTCGTCGAACAGCACGTCCACGACGACGCGCTCCGACGGTGCGATGACGATCGACTCGACGAGCTCTTCCCGCTCGACGCGGCCGCTGTCACCGCCAACGAGCTTCATGCGGGCTTCGGGCAGCGCGACATTGAAGACGCGCGTATTCGCCGTGTTCGTCAGATAGAGGCGGACGACCTCGCCCTGCTGGACGGCGAACGACGGAGCCGTCTCGCCGGCGACGAGCATGACGTTCCCGTAACGGCCCATGGCCGCGAACGTCGTCTCGTCGCGACTGAACGAAGCGATCTTGCCGCCCTCGATGAAGATGTCGTCGAGGGTCAAGAGGAGCTCGCGGTGCGCCGACGGCCAGTAGTCGGGCTCGGCCGGGTCGACCAGGATGTTGCCGTACTGCCCGAGCTCCTGACCGTAGTCCTCACGGATGTGCGGGTGGTACCAGTACACGCCGGGATCCGGAAAGGAGATCCGGTACGAGAACCGGCCCCCGATCGGGATCGGCGCCTGCGTCTCGTGCGTGCCGTCGTAGCGGTTCTCCAGTCGCAGCCCGTGCCAGTGGACGGTCGCCTCGAGGTCACCCTCGTTGACGACGTCCACGACGAGCTCCGAGCCCTCGCGCACGCGCAGTGTGGGACCCGGGATGGAGCCGTTGTAGGCGACCATGCGGACGGTGTCGCCGCCGATGCGCTTGGCGACGGGCGCGATCCGCAACTCGAAGCTGTCCCCGTCGCCGAGCTCGACGAGCTGCGGCCCAGTCGCTTCGGGCAGGCCCGCGGTCTCCGTCGGGAACTGCTCGGGCCCCGGCTCGTGGTGCCCGTGGCCGTGGTGCTGATGTTCGTGGTGTTCCATCGTTAGACCCCTTCTGCGACGCTCGCTGCCCGGGGCGCATGACTGTCGCTTGTCTCATGTGGCGCCTCGACGCCGCGGCTGATTTCCCCGGCGATGAATGCGGCGTCGTCGGCGACGAAGCCGAGCAGCGCCGAGCCGCGGGTGTGCTGCCACGTGAGGCCGAGGAAATAGAGCCCCGGGACATCGGTGACGCCGCGGCGATGGCGCAGGCGTCCGTCGTCCCCGTGGATCGGCAGCTCGATCCACGAGTGGTCGGTCCGGTAGCCGGTCGCCCAGATCACGGCGTCGACCGCCAGCTCGCTGCCGTCGGCGAAGCCGATCGTTCGGCCCTCGGCGCGAACGGCCCGCGGCCGTACGTGGACGCCGTGGCGCTTGACGTCCCTCGGGCTCGAGCCGATGAGAGTGTCGCGGCTCCGCGCACGCCGGCCGATCCGCGACTCAACCGTCTTCGAGAGCAGGCCGAGCTTCGTCAGCCACCAGAAGAGGTCGCGGCCGAGCAGGCGCTGCGGAAGCGGCGTCTGCCGGGAGCCGATCGCGAGATGTACCTCGTGGCTCGCGGCCAGCTCTTTCGCGATCTGGAACCCGGTGTTGCCGCCGCCCACCACCAGCGCGCGGCCTTCGGGGATTTCCGCCCGGCGGCGGTAGTCAGCGCTGTGCGTCTGGAAGAGCTCGTCGGCGAGGCCTCCGGCGAGCACCGGCGTGTTCGGTATCTGGAACGGCCCCGTAGCGACGACAACCTGGTCCGCGACGATGCGCTGCTTGCCCGCGTCGAGCACGAAGCCGTCGCCGTCCTTTCCCAGAGAGCGGACCGGGCTCGAGAGCACGATCGGCAGCCGGAAATGCGCCGCGTACCGCTCGATGTAGGCGACCACTTCGTCGCGCGTCGGGTAGCCGTCCGGGTCGCCGGGAAAGGCGAGCCCCGGCAGCGCGTCGTAGCGGCGTGGCGTGAACAGGGTGAGCGAGTCCCAGCGGCTCCGCCACGGTGAACCAACCGAGTCCGCGGCCTCGAGGATCACGAACCTCCTGGCCTGCGCAGCGAGGAAGTGTCCGATCGCGAGGCCGGCTTGCCCGGCGCCGACCACGACGACGTCGTAGCGCTCGTCGCTCATCGCGACCCCTTTCGTATCGACCCTGCCGCAAGAACATACCCGCGGTAGGCGCCTGTTCAATCACATTGCCGCGGACGTCGCCGTCCGCTGCCGCCCCTGACGCGGCGCCCAGTTCGTTACTCGGCAGACGAAACGTGCCCGGCCCGGTCGACCTCGAAGACCGTGACGGGGAGATGGAACGCCTCGAGAATGCCGTCGATCAGCCCTCGCTCCTGCCAGGCCGCGCGGTCGGAGGCGCGGAGCCCGACCAGGATGTGATCGGGCCGAAACGCACGCACCGCGTCGTCGAACGCGGTCAGCGGCGTCTCGTCGCCGACCTGAGCGCGCGCCTCCGCCCCCGCTGCGAGCTCGCGGACGTGACCGAGCACGACGCCGAGCCGCTCGTCCGCCTCGTACCGGGCGCGGTCCGTGTCGGACGTGAGCCACCGAAGACGCCCGACGAGCACGGGCGAGACGACGAGGATCTCCGAGGCCGACTCGACGAGCCTTCGAACCAGCGGAGGAAGCTCCTCGAGGTCGGCGACCGCCTCGCCGGCCGCGATCAGCAGGCGTGTCTCATCGGACGACACACCGGCATCATGCAACACGACCCTCCGGTCAGCGTGCCGTGCTCTAGAACATCGTGTTGTCGTTCGCCGACTGGTCGGGAACGACCTGGAGCACGTCCCAGTGCTCGACGACGCGGCCGTTCCCGTCGAGCCGGAAGATGTCCATGCCCGCGTAGTCGTGGTCGCCGGGCCACGTCTGCAGGCAGTGCAGGACGACGTGGTCGCCTTCCGCGATCGCGCGCTTGAACTCGACGCGCTTGCCCGGGTACTCCGCGGCCATGCGCTCGAAGTAGTCGACGAACGCTTGCTTGCCGTCCCCGACGTGCGGGTTGTGCTGGACGTACTCCTCGCCTGCGTACCGCTCGATCGCCTTCGCGGGCTCGCAGGCGTTGAACATGAGGTCGTAGAACGCCATCACGTTCGCCTTGTTGCGCTCGAGCCGCTGCCGTTCGGTCTCGTCCCCCACAACCCGGATCGTAGATCTCGCCGGCCGTGGACGCTCGCGGATATCAGGCGGCCGCATCCTCCGGATCGGGACGTGTGCAGACGGCCGAGATGTCGGCGGAGACACGCACCTCGTCGCCGACGACGACCCCGCCGGTCTCGAGCGCCTGCTGCCAGCGCAGCCCGAACTCGCTGCGGCTGAGCGTGCCGCGGACCTCGAGGCCGGCACGGTCCTGACCCTGAGGGTCCTTCGTGACGCCGTGCACCGTCACCTCGAAGGCGACCGGCCGCGTCTCGCCGTGCATCGTCAGGTCGCCGTCGACGCGGAAGTCCGCTTTCCGGATGTGCTCGATCCGGGTCGACGCGAAGGTGATCTCCGGGTGATGCTCGACGTCGAAGAAGTCGGCCGAGCGGAGGTGGTCGTCACGGCGCGGCTCGTTGGTGTCGATCGAGGCCGCCTTGACCGTCCCCCGTACCGTCGAGTCGTGGTAGTCGGGCGCCGCCTCGATCGTGCCCTCGAACTCGCCGAAACGGCCGCGCACGGTCGAGATCATCATGTGCTTGACCCGAAACTCGATCGACGAGTGGGCCGGATCGACCGTCCAGGTTCCGGTCGGCACGCGGACGACGCCGCGTTCGGTGTCGAGCTCGGTCGCCATCGGGGCACCTCACTTTCTCGACTCTCGGCTGGGAAGAACTGCTCGAACCGGTTCAGCTCACCCGCGCTCGCGGCGCACCCCGGCCCTCGAGTCGTCTCGTGTCCGCTCCTATTCTGACCGTCCTCCGGCTTGCTACGCGCCGACGCCGATCTGCTTCAGAATCCGACGAGGTCGTACATGAGGCTCTCCTCGACGATCTGGCCCTCGTGCCACTTGGCGATCGTGTAGAAGTCGACCTCGAACGGCTTGCCCGTCGGCGGGATCTCGGTGCCGTCGGCGGTGCTCATCGGGCCGGTCATCGTGCCCCGGAAGCGGGCGATCGAGGCTGTCCAGTCGCCGTCGGCGAGGAACGCCCTGTACGGCCGGTTGTCCAGCTTCTGGTCCGGGAACGTCTTCCAGAACGCGATCGACTCGGTCGCGTGGTCGTCGATCCCTACCGTGGGCTCGGGCTGTCCTGGCCAGCGCACGATCACGTCCGGCTTGTGGCGTTCTCGGAAGACCTCGATGTCCTGCGCGTTCCAGGCGTCGTCGAGCGTCTGCATCAGTTCCGCGTTCCGTTCCTCGGCCGCGATCCGCGACTGGGCCGAGACGCACATCCACGAGATCATCGCCGCCCGACAGCGGTACGACTCGACCAACACCTAGTAGCGCACCCGGTACCGGATGTGTGTGGCCTCCGGCAAGAATGCCGCCATCGTGCGGTTCGAGGCCACCCTACGGAGCGACGCGAGGGGCCGCGTGTACCTGCCGCTTCCCGCCGAGCCGGAGGTCAGGCACCTCGCGGGGACCGTGAACGGAATGGGCTACCGCGGCGCAGTCGAGTCGATCGACGGCTCGCCGGCGCTCGTGCTCGGCCCCGCCTGGCGTCGAGGCTGCGGCCTGGCGGCCGGCGACCACGTGGCTGTCGAGCTCGAACCCGAAGGGCCGCAGCGGCAGAATCTCGCGCCCGACCTCGCCGCCGCGCTCGACGCGTCACCGGCGGCCGCCGCGTTCTGGGACGGGCTGGCGCAGTTCTACCGCAGGGCGTATCTGCGTTGGATCGACTCGACGAAACGCAATCCGGCGCTCCGGCAGGAGCGGATTGTCACCGTCGTGGCGCTGCTCGAGCGCGGAGTGAAGGAACGCCCCTGACAGGCAGCCCCGTGAGTCAGCGCGGACTCCTTGCTGCATCCTCCTGGTGATCGAGACCTCCGCCGACCCGACCCCCGCCGTTGGCTCGCACGCACTTCTGCAGGTGCCTGCCGCGTAAACCGCAACGAGGGAGGACGAGCCTGCGCTTCCTCTTTGTTGATTCCTTCGTATCTCTTGAGATTTGAGTATAGTCGTGCCGTGCCGCACCAGGCTCGGCCCGTGTACGAGGTCAAGGCAGGTCTCTTTCGCGTCCTCGGGCATCCCGCCCGCGTGCGGATCGTCGAGCTGCTGCGTGACGGCGAGCGATCGGTCGGCGCGCTCCAGGCCGAGCTCGGGCTCGAGTCCGGCGCGACGTCACAGCATCTGGCCGCGTTGCGTCGTGTAGGCCTGGTCGAGTCGCGGCGGAAGGGGACGAGCGTCCTCTATCGCGCGGCGGACGAGAAGGTGTTCGACCTGCTGGACGCCGGTCGCGCGCTCGTCGCACGGCAGCTCGAGGGTCAGCAGTCGATGCTGCGCGAGCTCGCCGAGTCGTGACCTTCGCCCCTCTCGTGCTGGCCGGCGTCGGCGCGGTCGGCGCCGGTGGGCTGCTCACCATCCCGCGCCGCTCGTTCCCGGTTGGGCTCGCCGTGCAGGCGGCAGGCTGCCTGCTGTTCGCCGTGGGGGGATTCTGGGCGCTCGGCGACGGCGGGACCGCGGGTGCGTCGTTCACGAGCGCGTTCACCCCCGGGGTCGGGATCGATGGCCTCACGGGCCTGTTCCTGGGCGTGCTCGGCGCGGTCGGCGCCGCCTCGCTCGCGTACGCGATCCGGTACCTCGCGCCGACCGGCAAGGGACGTGCGATCGGGGCGCTGACGGCGCTGTTCGTCTCCGTGCAGGTGCTCGTCCTCGTTGCGCGCGACCCGCTGACGTTCCTCGTCGCCTGGGAGGCGATGACGCTCGTCCCGGCGGCGGTGATCCTGGTCGCCCGCGCGGACGAGCCCGCGCGTCACGCGGTGTTCTTCTACGTCGCGCTGACGCATCTCGCGGGGGCGGGGACGTGGGTGGCGATCCTGCTGCTCGCGCACGAAGGAGCGATCGGCGACCCGAGCACGATCGCGTCCGGCTCCGGGGTGCAGATCGCGATCGCGCTGGCCGCCCTCGTCGGAATGGGGGCGAAGGCAGGCCTGATGCCGCTCCATGTCTGGCTGCCGCTCGCTCATCCGATCGCACCGGCGCACGTCTCGGCGCTGATGAGCGGCGTGATGATCAAGATCGCGATCTACGCGCTCGTCCGCGTCCTCGTCGAGTGGCTCGGCGTCCTGCCCGAATGGCTGGGCGTGCTGGTGCTGGCGCTCGGCGCCCTCTCGTCGGTCGCGGGCGTGGTCTACGCGCTGTTCCAGCACGAGCTGAAGCGGCTTCTCGCCTTCCATTCGATCGAGAACATCGGGATCATCGTCCTCGGCCTCGGCGCCTGCCTCCTGCTCCGAGCCCGAGGGGCCGACACGTGGGCGGCGTTCGCGCTCGCCGCGGCGCTGCTCCACACCGTCAACCATGCGCTGTTCAAGTCGCTGCTGTTCCTCGGCGCGGGGTCGTTCGAGAAGGCGGTGGGCTCGCTCGAGCTCGACCGTCTCGGAGGGCTTCTGCGTCGGATGCCTTGGACCGGCGGTGCCTTCTTCGTCGGTGCGGTGGCGATTGCCGGACTGCCGCCGCTCAACGGGTTCGCTTCCGAATGGACGACGCTGCAGTCACTCCTTCGCGTGCCCGGGTACGGTGGCGTCGCGGACGGAACGGCGGGCGCGATCGCGCTGGCCGCGCTCGCCGCAACCGCCGCGCTCGCGGCTCTCTGCTTCGTCAAGGTCATTGGCCTCGTGCTGCTGGGGCCGGCCCGGCGAGAGGCCGTCGCGCAGGCCGAGGAGGCGCCGGGCGCAATGCGGGTGGGGGTGGTCGCGCTGGCAGGCGCTTGCGTGCTGCTCGGCGTGGCGCCGGGACTTCTCTTCGGCTCGCTCGTGGGGCTCGCACCCTGGTCGAGCGAGGTCCCGACGACGGTCGGGCTCGACATACCGGCCACGGGGGACTTCCGCTCGGGCGGGGTCGCGCTCGTCCTCGTGGCGCTGGTCGGCGCGCTCGCGCTCCTGCGGGGACGGCGCGTCGCGGCTGCGGCCCCGACCTGGGCCTGCGGCCAGCTCGTCGAGCGGCCGCTCGACTGGACGAGCGCCGGTTTCACGAAGCCGCTTCGCCTCGTCCTCGAGGACGTCCTCCGGCCCGAGCGCGACGTCGTGGTGCGGACCGAGGCGGGCGTCGTCAGAGAGGTCGCCTACGAGGGTCGGGTTCCGCACCATTTCGAGGAACGGCTCTACCGGCCGGTCACGAGCTTCGCGATGGCCGGAGCCCACCACGCGCGCCGGCTGCAGAGCGGCCGGCTCGGCGTCTACGTCGCCTACCTGCTGGGTCTCGTGCTGGTCGTGCTCACCGCGGCGAAGCTGGGGATTCTCGGATGAGCGCCACGGCGGCCACGGCGACCGCCGCCCAGCTCGTCGGCGGAATCGCGCTCGCACCTCTTCTCCCCGGGCTCGTACAGCACTGGAAGGCACGCCTGCAGGGACGGCGCGGACCGACACCGCTCCAGCCGTACCGCGAGCTTCGGCGCCTCTGGAGAAAGAGCGCGGTCGACGTGGAGGGGGCGGGGGTCGTCTACCGGCTCGCGCCCTCGGTGGCCGCGGGAAGCGTCGCGGTGGCGGTTCTGCTCGTCCCGGTCGCGTCCGACGCGCCCGACCTCGGTGTCGGCCGCGACGCGCTCGTGCTCGCCGGGCTCCTCGCGCTTGCCCGGTTCGCCGTTGCCGCGTCGTCCTGGGAGGTGGCGAACGGCTTCGCGCTGATGGGAGCGAGCCGCGACCTCACGATCGCGGTC
Source organism: Gaiella sp. (assembly GCA_036376855.1). GTDB lineage: Bacteria > Actinomycetota > Thermoleophilia > Gaiellales > Gaiellaceae > Gaiella. The sequence continues at coordinate 10,483 of DASUZN010000067.1, forward strand.
TTCGTCGAGGCCGCGCTCGTGCTGGCGCTCGCGGTCGCGGCGCTCGTCTCCGGCACCACCGATCTCGTTCAGATGATCGCGGGGACGGCCGGCTCCGCGGCGTGGTCAGGCCCGGCCCTGGCCCTCGGCGCCCTGGCGTTCGCGCTCGTCGTGGTTGCGGAGACCGGGCGGCAGCCCGTCGACAACCCCGACACCCATCTCGAGCTGACGATGATCCACGAGGGCCCGCTGCTCGAGTACGCCGGGCGCGATCTCGCGCTGCTGCAGTGGGCGGCAGCGGCCCGGCACTGGCTCGTCCTCGTGCTGGCCGCGCAGGTCTTCCTGCCCCACGCATCCGACCCCCGCGTCCAGCTCGCCGTCCTGCCCGTCCTCCTCGTCGTGCTGTGCGGCGCGCTCGCGATCACCGAGACGCTCGTAGCAAAGATGCGGATCCTGCTTGCGCCTCGTCTGCTCGGCATTGCAGGGATCGTCGCGCTGCTCGGCATCGTCGCGTGGCTCGTGGAGACCGCGTGAGCGGGACGCTCGCGTGGGCGCTCGTCGCGCTCGGGCTCGCCGTGGTCGTCGTGCGGCGCCGATCCGTCGTCGTCGGGCTCGTCACGGCACAGGCACTGCTGCTGGCGGGAGTCGCCACGGCCGAGGCGGAGAGCACGGACGACGTCGCGGCAGCGTTGGCCCTCGCCGTCCGCGGGGTCGCGCTCGCGGCGCTGTTCCTCGTCATCGTCGCCCGCACGCGCGAGTCGCGGCCCGTCCGCGCAGGGGTCACGCCGTTCGCAAGAGCCGGTCTCGCGATCCTCCTGGCGCTGGCGTTCGTCTGGCTCGTGCCGGCGGTCGGGCTCGAGACCGAGCAATCCGAACGGGCGATGCTCGCACTGGTCGCGTTCGGCGCAGCGGTCGTCGCGACTCGCCGCGCGACGCTCCATCAACTGCTCGGCATCGTGATGGTCGAGAACGGGCTCGTCCTCGGTGCGATCGAGCTACCGGGCGGAGCGTCACTCGCGATCGAGCTCGGCGTGGCAGTCGACCTCGCGCTGATCGCGATCGTCGCCGTCGTCTTCCACGAGCGAATCTTCGCCGAGTTCGGCTCCGGCGACTCGGCGGTGCTGGAGAGCCTTCGTGACTAGCCGCGAGACGCTCGCGCTCGCCGCCGTGGCGCTCCCCGCCCTGACGGGTCTCGTCGTCGCGGTAGCGCCGCGACGCGCAGTTCAACCAGCGGCGATCGCCGGCCTCGTCCTCTCCGGCGTGGTCGCGATCTCCCTTGCGGTGGTCGCACTCACCGATCCCGCGGATCTCGAGGTAACGGGCTGGGTCGTGATCGACGCCGCCGCCGGGCTGATGGTCGGGGTGATCGGCCTCGTCGGGCTCGCAAGCGCGCTCGTGTCGCCGAGCTACCTCGGCACGGCGACGCCGGGCCTCTTCGGCGCGCGCCACGGGACGCGTGCGTACTACGCCGCGCTGGCCGCGTTCGTCGCGGTGCTCACCGCCGTGCCGCTCGCCGGCAACCTCGGCGCCGCGTGGCTCCTCGTCGAGGCGACGACCGCGGCCTCGGCGATCCTCGTCGGCTTCAGTGGCAAGCCGCGCGCGCTCGAGGCCGGCTGGAAGTACCTGCTCCTCACCTCCCTCGGTCTCGGCTTCTCGCTCCTCGGGATCATCCTCCTCGCGTCCGCTACGCCCGGGCACTCGCTCGACGCGCTCTCCTGGCGGTCGCTGTCGGCAGACGTCCCCGAGGGCGAGACGACGCTCGTCGCGTTCCTCCTGATCGTCGTCGGCCTCGCCGCGAAGATCGGGTGGGCGCCCGTCCACAACTGGCTCCCGGATGCGCACTCCGAGGCCCCGCCCCCCGTCTCCGCGCTCCTCTCGGCGGCGCTCCTCCCTGCCGTGCTGCTCGTCGCCTGGCGGGTCGAGCGGGCGCTCGAGCCCGCGATCGGCGAGAGCACCGGGCGATCGGTGTTGATCGGCTTCGGGCTCGTCTCGCTGGCGGTCGCGATCCCGTTCCTCTGGCGCCCACTCGCCTGGAAGCGACTCCTCGCTTACTCGAGCCTCGAGCACATGGGCGTCATCGCGCTGGGTGTCGGGTTCGCGACCCCGCTCGCACTCGCCGGCGTCGCGGTGCACATCGCCGGGCACGCCGTCGCGAAGGCGCTCGGCTTCTACGCGGCGACGCCACTTCTGGGCCACGAGCCGCGCGCGGCGGGCCACGCCGTGACCGGGATCGCGAGGACGCAGCCCGGCCTCGGCGCCACGATGGGGGTCTCGCTCGGCGCGCTCGCGGGGCTTCCTCCGTCGCCGCTCTTCCTGAGCGAGATCCTCGTCATCGCCGGCGGCTTCCAGGCGGGCCGGGAATGGGCCGCCGCGGGCACCGCCGTCCTCCTCGCGCTCGGGTTCGTCGGGCTTGCGCATGCGCTCGTCGAGACGACCGGCGGACGGCCGCGCCGCCGCGACCGTTCCACCGCGCCCGGCCTCCGGCCGGTCCTGGCGCTCGGGGGTGCCGCGACGGTGCTCCTCCTCGCGCTCGCCGCCGCAGCCTTCTGGCTCCCGGACACCGACATCGTCGAAGCGCTCGCCCGGGGGGTCGGATGACGCTCCACGACGCGCGCGGCTACCGGGAGGCCGTCGAGTCGGCGCTCTCGAACGGCGATCGCTTCGCCGGGCTGCACGCGTCGGACGGAGGGAGGGTCGTGTGCGCCGCGCTCCTCGCTCCCGACGGCAAGATCCGGCTGGAGCCCGTCCGCGTCGAGGGAGGCGTGGCGCCGACGATCGTCGACCTCGCGCCCGCAGCGGGTTGGGACGAGCGGGAGGCACACGACCTCCACGGCGTCCGCTTCGACGGGCACGAGCCGCTCCGGCCGCTCGTCGACCACGACCCCGTGCTGTCGCACTGGACGGTCCCCGTGCGCGGCGACGACGCCTACCAGGTGGCGGTCGGCCCGATCCACGCCGGTGTGATCGAGTCCGGTCACTTCCGCTTCCACGTCGTCGGTGACCGCATCCTCCACCTCGACGCGCGCCTCTTCTACAAGCACCGCGGGCTCGAGCGCGCCGCCGAGGGCAGCACGCTCGCCGAGGGCGCGCGCTACGTCGGCCGCGCCTGCGCCGCCTGCGCGGTGGCAAACGGCCTCGCCTACGCGCACGCCTGCGAAGAGAGCCTCGGCCTCGAGCCATCGCTCGAGCTCGCGCGGGCACGGACGCTTCTACTCGAGCTGGAGCGGGTCTGGAGCCACCTGAACGACATCGCGGCCGTCTGCGCCGGTGTCGGCCTCGCCGCGGGCAATAACCTGTTCGCCGCGCTCACCGAGCGCGCCCGGCGGCTCAACGCGGACCTGACCGGCCACCGGTTCCTGTTCGGCGCCGTCGCGGTCGGCGGCAGCTCACTCGAGCTGGACACCCAGGCGGTGGGCGACGCGCGCGAGGAACTGGAGGCGATCGGTCGCGAGGCGGCCCGCGGGTGGCGCGAGCTCGAGTTCAGCGCGTCCTTCCAGGATCGCCTTCCGGACATCGGGGTCGTCGGCATCGAAGACGTCGAGCGGCTTGGCACCGTCGGGCCGGCCGCGCGTGCGGCAGGGGTGCTGCGCGACGTCCGCTCGATCTCCGCCCGACTCGACTACCCGGCCTTCGAGTGCCGCCTCCCCGATCGGCCCGACGGGGATGTCCGCGCCCGGCTCGAGCAGCGGGCGCTCGAGCTCGAGCAGTCGCTCGAGATCGCGGTGCGGCTGCTCGACCGCCCGGTGAGGCCTGCGGCGGCAGCGCCGGGAGCCGGTGAGTCGTCCGTAGGCGTCGGGCTCGTCGAGTCCGCGCGCGGTGCGACGCTCTGTGTCGTCGAGCGCGACGGCGACCGCCTCCGGCGCGTCCGTCTCCGCACCGGCTCCTACGCCAACTGGCCGTCCGTCGCACACGCCGCGACCGACAACCTGCTGCCCGACTTCCCGCTGATCAACAAGAGCTTCGAGCTCTGCTACGCCTGCGCCGACCGCTGATGCTGACCCTTCTCCGAGACCTCCGCCGCCTCCGCCGCAGCGTTGGGCTGACGCGGCCCGACCGCGGTCGCAGCCTCGCGATCCGGCACGTCGACGCCGGTTCCTGCAACGGCTGCGAGCACGAGCTGACCCTCGTCTCGAGCCCCTACTACGACCTCCAGCGGTTCGGTCTCGGCGTCGTCGCCTCGCCGCGCCATGCCGACGTGCTGCTCGTGACCGGGCCGGTCACCACCCGCATGCGCGAGCCGCTCCTCACGGCCTACCACGCCATGCCCGAGCCGCGACTCGTGGCCGCCCTCGGTGACTGCGCGCTCGGTTGCGGCATCCTCGGCGACCCGCAGGAGCTCGTCGGCGCGGTCGACACCGTGCTTTCGGTCGACCTGCGCATCCCCGGCTGCCCGCCGACCCCGGAGACGATCGCGACCGCGCTCCTCGAGCTCGTCGACCGTCGTCACTCGAGCGGTTCACCGAACCAGTAGGTGAGCGCTTCGGCGAGCCCGGCCCGTGCGTGGTCTCCGACCCAGGCGACGTGCCCGTCGGGGCGGATGAGGACAGCGGTGGGAGGCGGGACCGCGCCGACGACAGGAAGCTCCCAGGCACCGACGTGGTCGGCCAAGACCAGCTGCACCCGATCCGCCCACGGCGCGATGTCCACGCCGCCCGGCTCGCCGAGGTCGAGAAGCACCGGCCGGGCGGCGTGCAGCAGGGTGTAGAGCCTCAGCGGGCCGGTGGCGGTGACCAGGTCGAGGTCCGGCATGCGGCGACCGAGCAGCGGGTGGCCTGGACCGAGGTCGTAGTGGATGTCGAGGCCGGAGATCGCGCCGGCGAGGCGCGTGCTCGGCTCGTCCATGGTCAGGAGGTCGGCGAGGACGCCGCGGACGGCGTCGAGACGCGGATCGGAGCGGGTCAGCGCGGTCGCCGCCATCGTGTGCTGCAAGACGCGGGCGGCGACCGGGTGCCGCTCGTCGTGGTAGGTGTCCAACAGGCTCTCCGGCGAGGTCGCCTCGACCACCTGGGCCAGTTTCCAGCCGAGGTTGACGGCGTCCTGCACGCCGAGGTTGAGGCCCTGCCCGCCCACCGGGTAGTGCACGTGCGCGGCGTCGCCGGCGAGTAGGACACGTCCTTTCCTGTAGGTCGCCGCCTGCCGTGTCGTGTCCGTGAATCGGGAGATCCAGGTCGGGTTGTGCGCCCCGTAGTCCGTGCCCCAGGCGGCGACCATCGCCTGACGGAGCTCCGCCAGCGTCGGGTCGCCGGCTTGGCCGGCATAGCGCTCGCTCACGACGACGCCTGCGCGCTTTCCGTCCTCGAGCTTGCCGATCGCCTGCGTGCCGTTCTCGTCGCGGCGAATTCCCCACTCGGGCTCCTCGCGGACATCGACCTCGGCGATGAGGGAGCTGACCGACGCGTCCCATCCGGGGAAGTCGATCGCCGCCGCCTTGCGGACGAGACTGCGGCCGCCGTCGCACCCGACGACGTATCTCGCTCGCAGCGACCGTTCGTCGGAGAGCCGAACGTCGACACCGGCAGCGTCCTGCGTGACGCCCGTCACCTCGCGCGCGCGGACGATCGGCACGTCGAGTTCGTCGATCCACCCGGCCAGGATGCGCTCGAACTCCTTCTGCGCGAGCGCGAGCCCGTAGTTGTGACGGGTGGGGAAGTCGCTGATGTCGAGCGCGACCCCGGCGAAGCTCTGGACCTGCATCGCCTGCCCGGCCTCGAGGAACCGGTCGGCGATCCCGCGCTGGTCGAGGACCTCGATCGTGCGTGCGTGCAGCCCGCGGGCGCGCGAGCCGACGAGCTCTGGCCCGGGGCGCGGCTCGACGACGACGACGTCGACCGCCGCCAGGGTCAGCTCGGCCGCCAGCATCATCCCCGTCGGACCGGCTCCGGCGATCACGACCGCATGCTCTGCCTCTTCGGTCATCACGGTCCTCCTTCCCCTCAGGCGGCCGGATCGAGGCGTCCGGCGCGGTGGGCTTCACGGACATGTCC
>DASUZN010000068.1:0-2359 GCA_036376855.1 Gaiella sp.
GAGGAGCTGACGGGGAACGGTCGCCTCCTCACCGGGGCGCGCACGAGCGACGGCGGGACGATCGAGGCCTACCTTGCGATCGTCGGGGTCGGTGTCGTGCCGAACGTCGAGCTCGCGGAGGCGGCAGGTGCGGAGGTCGACGACGGGATCGTCGTCGACGAGCGCTTCCGCACCTCGCTGCGGGACGTCTACGCGATCGGTGACGTCGCCCGCTACCCCGACCCGACCTCCGAGGGAAGGCGGCGCCGGATCGAGCACTGGTCGAACGCCGACGCCCAGGGCGCGCACCTCGGGCGGCAGCTGGCGGGCTCCCGTGCGGCGTACGACACGCTGCCCGTGTTCTTCACGCAGCTCTTCGGGCGCAAGCTGCAGGTGCTCGGTGACGTGGAACTGACCGCGGAGTGCATCCTGCGCGGTTCGCTCGCGGACGGCCGGCTGATCGGGTTCCACCTCGGGCACGACCGGCGTCTCGTGGGGGCCGTCGTCCACGGCGAGTCGGCCGACGTGGCCGTCGAGCTCGAGGAGCTGATCCGCCGGGCGGTCGTGGTCGACGACCCGGCGCGGCTCCTCGACGAGAACCTGCGGCCCGTCGAGGCGGTTGTCGCCTAGGGAGGCGCCAGGCGCGTAGTGTTCGCCGCATGGCCTCGACCGACCCGGTTCGTCTGACGATCGACACGATTCGCGTCCTCGCGATGGACGCGGTCCAGAAGGCGAACGCGGGCCATCCGGGCACCGCGATGGCGCTCGCCCCGGTCGCCTACCTCCTCTACGGGGAGGAGATGCGCCACGATCCCGCGACGCCGGACTGGCCCGGCCGCGACCGCTTCGTCCTCTCCGCCGGACACGCCTGCATCCTCCAGTACGCCTCGCTCCACCTCTCGGGCTACGACGTGACGATGGACGACCTGCAGCACTTCCGGCAGTGGGGCTCGCGGACCCCTGGGCACCCGGAGCTCGGGCACACGCCGGGGATCGAGACGACGACGGGCCCGCTCGGGCAGGGCTTCGCGAACGGCGTCGGGCTTGCGATCGCGCAGCGCTTCCTCGCCGACCGGTGGAACCGGCCGCACCACGCGATCGTCGACTCGTGGGTCTACGCGATCTGCTCCGACGGCGACATGATGGAGGGCGTCACGCAGGAGTCCGCGTCGATCGCCGGCCAGCTCGGGCTCGGGCGTCTCGTCTACGTCTACGACGACAACCACATCACGATCGACGGCTCGACGACGATCAGCTACGCCGGCGAGGACAAGGGCAAGCGCTTCGAGGCGTACGGGTGGCACGTCCAGCACGTCGACGACCCGAACGACCTCGACGCGCTGCGGGCCGCCTTCTCGGCTGCGCGCGCCGAGGACACGCGACCGTCGCTGATCGTCCTTCGCTCGCACATCGCGTACCCGGCGCCGAATGCGATCGACACGGCAAAGTCGCACGGCTCGCCGCTCGGCGAGGACGAGGTGCGGCGGACGAAGGAGGTGCTCGGCTGGGACCCGGAGGAGACGTTCGTCGTGCCCGACGCCGTCCGCGAGCACATGGCCGGCGTCCTTGAGCGGGGCTCTGCGGCCCGCGCCGCCTGGGAAGAGCGGCTCGCCGCATGGGCCGAGGCGCATCCGGACGCTGCGGCGGACCGAGAGCTCGACCTGCACGCGCGCCCGCGCGACGGCTGGAAGGAGGCGCTCCCGTCGTTCGACGCCGGCGAGCAGATCGCGACGCGCGACGCCGGGAAGACCGTGATGCAGGCGCTCAAGCACTTCACGCCGACCCTGATCGGCGGCGCCGCGGACCTGGTCGAGTCGACGAAGACCGAGTTCGAGGGCGGCGGGATCTTCGCGGCGTCACATGCCGGCCGGAACATCCCGTTCGGGATCCGCGAGCACGGGATGGGGTCGATCGTGAACGGGATCGTCCTCGAGCCGGGAATCCTCAAGCCCTACGGGTCGACGTTCTTCGTGTTCTCCGACTACATGCGACCGGCGGTGCGCCTGTCGGCGCTCTCCCACCTGCCCGTGATCTGGATCTGGACGCACGACTCGGTCGGGCTCGGCGAGGACGGCCCGACGCACCAGCCCGTCGAGCACCTGATGTCGCTCCGCGCGATGCCGAATCTCTGGATGGTCCGCCCGGGGGATGCGAACGAGACCGTCGCCGCGTGGCAGATCGCGCTCGAGCGAGACGGCGGGCCGGTGGCGTTCGCCCTCTCCCGGCAGAAGCTGCCGGTGCTCGGCGGCGAGGGCGTCGCCGACACGCGCGAGGGCCCGTTGCGCGGCGGGTACGTGCTGTGGCAACGCGACCCGGCCGCGGAGCCGGAGGCGATCGTGCTCGCCACCGGCTCGGAGCTCTCGATCGCGCTCGAGGGTGC
>DASUZN010000069.1:0-5067 GCA_036376855.1 Gaiella sp.
ACCAGGGGTTGGCGCGTGGGGCCTGACGCGAGTCGGGCCCCACGCGGGGTCGCCCTCTCCGGCCGTCTACCATCCGCGAGACGCCGGAGTAGCTCAGCTGGTCAGAGCACCGCTCTTGTAAAGCGGGGGCCAAGGGTTCGAATCCCTTCTCCGGCTTCACCGCCAGAGCGCTGCCCGCACTACGATCGCCACGTGGAGCTGGCCGACATCCTGAAGCGACGGCGGATGGTGCGGAGCTACCTTCCCGACCCCGTTCCGCGCGAGACGGTCGAGCGGATCGTGTCGACCGTGCGGCGCGCGCCGAGCGGCGGGTTCAGCCAGGGGCACCGTCTCGTCGTCGTCACCGCACCCGAGACCCGCGCCGAGCTGGCCCGGCTCGCGGGCGAGGACGAGTACGTCGCCGCCGGCGGGCAAGCGTGGATCTCGACCGCGCCGGTGCACGTGTTCGTCGGTACCCGCGAGGAGAGCTACCACGAGCGCTACCGGCAGCCGGACAAGCTGCGTGACGGCGAGGAGATCGGCTGGCCCGCTCCGTACTGGTACGTCGACGCCGGCGCGGCGTTCCTGCTCCTCCAGCTCGCGGCGATCGACGAGGGCCTCGCGGCCGGCGTCTACGGCGTGCTGCCCGAGCAGGTGCACGAGGTCAAGGCACTGCTCGCGGTGCCGGACGACGTCCATTTCGTCTGCCTCGTCACGATCGGTCATCCCGCCCCGGACCCGCAGGAGAGCCGGCTCGTGTCACGGCTCTCGCAACGGCGGCTCGCCCTCGACGAGCTCGTCCGCTGGGAGCGCTGGGACGGTGGGGGCTAGCGGTGCGCATCTTCCTCGCTGGCGCGAGCGGAGTGCTCGGCGTGCGGCTCGTGCCACTCCTCGTCGCCGGGGGCCACGTCGTGGCCGGAATGACGCGCTCGCCCGGCAAAGCCGAGAGCCTCCGGACGCTCGGCGCCGAGCCGGTCGTCTGCGATGTCTACGAGGCGGCAACCCTCGAGGACGAGGTCGCCAGGTTCCGCCCCGACCTCGTCATGCATCAGCTCACCGATCTGCCGGACGACGCGGCGAGCCTCGCGACGGCGGCGGACGCCAACGCACGGATACGCCGCGAGGGGACCCGTAACCTGCTGGCCGCCGCCGGCGCCGCAGGAGCCTCGCGCTTCCTGGCGCAGAGCGTCGCCTGGGAGCTCACGGGCACTGGACATGCGGCCAAGGAGGAGCTCGAACGGGCCGTCCTCGGCTTCGGGGGTGTCGTCCTACGATACGGGCGGTTCTACGGGCCGGGCACCTATCACCCGACGCCGCCGGATCCGCCTCGTATCCACCTCGACACCGCTGCCGTTCGCACCGCAGCCCGCCTGGAAGCACGATCGGGAGTCATCGAGATCATCGAATAGCCGACACCTCGATCGACGCGCGCAGGGACTATGCGGGAACCGCGCGGGACGCCTGGTGCGCCACGATCTTCCGCTTCACGCGCTGGAGGGCGTTGTCGATCGTCTTGCAGTCGCAGTCGAGCTCGTCGCCCATCGACTCGTACGAGTGACCGTCGAGATACAGGCGGAGCGCTTCGGCCTCGAGCCCTGAAAGGCTCGTCCCGAGGCAGCCGACGAGCGCCTGGAGCTCCTCGGTCGAGATGACGCGTACGGACGGGTCGTCGATGGACGGGCCGGGCAGCGCGTCACCGAGCGTGCAGTCGCCGTCGGAGTCCTGGCCGGCAGGCGTGTGGCTGAACGACACGTAGGTGTTGAGCGGGGCGTGCTTGTACCGGGTTGCGGACTTGATCGCCGTGATGATCTGGCGGGTCACGCAGAGCTCGGCGAACGAGCGGAACGACGACTCCCTGTCCGACCGGTAGTCCCGGATCGCCTTGTAGAGCCCGATCATCCCTTCCTGGACGAGGTCCTCGGAGTCGCCGCCCGCGAGGAAATACGAGCTCGCCTTGAGCCGGACGAAGCCCTGGTAGCGACGCATCAGCTCGTCCCGGGCGCTGTCCGAGCCGTTCCGTGCGCGAAGCACGAGTTGGAGATCCTCGAGTTCCCGTTGCAGCTTCTGCGGGCTCTTCGGTGCAGCTGCGGTACGCACGGACATCGCTTTCTCCCCTCGTCGTCGTGTGGTCTGAGTTGATCCGAGATCTAACTCTCACCCTCAAGTCGAGGAGGAAGCTAGCAGCATTGTGCAAGCGTTACAACCCTCTTGCGCAAGTTCCATTGTAATAAGAACACACGTTCGTGCTGACCAGCCCCCGCCCATCGTGCGACATCGGCACGAAGTCGGCACGGACTCGGCACAAACCGGCGCGTCTTTCCTCGTTAGGCTCGAAGCGTGGGGAGGAGGCCGGTGGCCCAGGTCATCGCCGATCCGGACATGGCAGATTTCGCCACCAACCTGCAGCCGCGAGCGCAATCGGCCGTCGCGTCATCCGTGCGTAATCCGCCACGGCGGGTTACGCCGCAGCACCCGGCTCAGCGCTCAGCCGAGCAGCCTGCGTCAGCCTTCGCCGCGGCGCAGCCGCTCGAGGCGCGCACGGATCTCGGGGTCGACACGATCGGCAAGCCGACTCGGGGCGTCCTCGCGGTGGGACACGGCAGCGAGCTCCGCGAGGAACGCCGCGGAGCTGCGCTTTCGCACCTCCTGACCGCTGGTTCCGCGAACGGCGGCGTCGGTCGTGACGAGGAGAACGGCCTCGCGCGCCCGGCGCTCGGCCGCCAGCCGTTCGAGCACCGAGTCGGCATGGGGCGCGAAGCGGACGCTGAGGGCGCCGATCTCACTGTCTTCCCCGACGCCGTCGAAGACGACCACGCCGCGGGCGCCTCGCACGGCCACGAAGCTCGCGAGCTCGTCGATGAGCTCTTCCCGGTGGGCGAAACGGCCGGCGTGGAAGAGATTGGAGCCGTCGAAGAGGTAGAGGGAGACGTCTGTCATATCTCTAGCTCTGATCGAGGTTGAGGGTACGCTGCCGGTTGGCCTCGAAGAGCGTTACCGCGGCGGCGACGCTGACGTTGAGGGACTCGACTCCGGGCGCGAGCGGTATCGCGAGCGTCGCGTCGCACGTGCGGCGGACGAGGGGCCGCACACCCTTCCCCTCGGCGCCGAAGACCACCGCTGCCCCGTCGGTGAGATCGGCATCCCACAGCCGGAGATCGCCGTCGGCGCTCGCAGCGAACGTCCAGAGGCGGTCGCCCTTCACCTCGCCGAGGTAGCGCGCGAGGTTCGGAACGACAGCGACCGGCAAGTGCTCGACCGCCCCGGCGGACGCGCGGCACACGGCCGGCGTGACGACCGCCGCGCCGTGCGCCGGGAGCACGACACCGGTCGCGCCGGCCCCTGCCGCGGCCCGGACGACGGCGCCGAGGTTCCGTGGGTCAGTTACCTGGTCGAGGCAGCAGAGGAGCGGGCGCTCGACGGACGCCAGCTCCCATGCGTCGTCGTAGGGGTACGGCTCACACCACGCGACGACACCCTGGTGGTCGGGCGAGCCGACAGCCTCCGTGAGCTCCCGTTCCCGCCGCACCCGCGGCTTCGGCCCCTCGGAGAGCCAGTCCAACGTCGCCGCCGCACGCTCCCCCACCCATAGCTCGAGGACATCGCGTTTCCCCCGCAGTGCCTCGCGAACCGCGTTTCGGCCGTAGACGAGGTCGCGGATCACGTTCGCGGCACGAGCTCGTAGCCGCCGTCCGCGTCCCTAACGTCCCAACCGAGCGCGGCGATCTCGTCACGAAGGCGGTCGGCCCCGGCGAAGTCCCGCCGCGCACGCGCGGTGACTCGCGCCTCGGCCAGCGCGACGGCGTCGGGCGGCGCAGCATGCGTCTCGCCAAGGCTCGCGAGGCCGAACACGCCGAGGCCACGCCGGAGCTCGTCGAGCGCGCCCATCCGGGCCCACTCGTGCAGGATCGCGAGCGCCGCGGGAGTGTTGAAGTCGTCCTCGAGCGCGCCGGCGAAAGAATCCCAGTCGCCGACGGTCCGCGTCTCTCCGCGTAACGCGTTCCGGAGCGTCTCCGCCTGCGCCCGCGCTGCGGCCATGGTCTCGTCTGAGAAGTCGATCGGCTTGCGCCAATGCGCAGTGAGGAAGAAGACGAGCACCGTCTCGCGTCCCCACTCGTCGAGGACGTCGCGAATCGTCTCGACGTTGCCGAGCGACTTCGACATCTTCTCCCCCGTGAACCGCAGCATCCCGTTGTGCATCCAGATGCGGGCGAAGGGATGGCCGACGGAGAGCGACTGCGCGCGCTCGTTCTCGTGGTGGGGGAAGACGAGGTCGAGCCCGCCGCCGTGGATCCAGAACTCAGGCCCGAGCTCCTTCGCAGCCATCGCCGAGCATTCGATATGCCATCCGGGGCGACCGATCCCCCACGGCGCCTCCCACGACGTGTCCTCCCCTTCCTTTGTCGCCTTCCAGAGCGCGAAGTCGCGCGGATCTTCCTTCCTGGGGTTCGGCTCCTGCTCGGCAACCTGATCCGGTCGCTGCCCGGACAGCACACCGTAGGTCTCGAACCGAGCGACGCGGAAGTACACGTCGCCGTCCGCCGTATACGCGTGATCGCTCGCCAGCAGCTCCTCGATCAGCGCGATGATCTCCGGCATCGTCGCCGTGGCGAGCGGAAGCGCGTCGGGCATCCCGAGACCGAAGCCCTCCGTGTCCTCGAGGTACCAGGCGGTCGCCTCGAGGGCTCGCTCGGCGCTCCGGCCGGGTGCGGCCTCGTAGATCTTGTCGTTGACGTCGGTGATGTTGTGCACGAGCCGCACCTCGTGGCCTTGCTCGCGCAGCCATCGAGCCAGCCACGTGAAGACCACGAACGGCCTCGCATTGCCGATGTGAGCGCGCTGGTAGACCGTCGGACCGCAGACGTAGATCCCTATCGGCTCGGGCGACGGCGGAAGCTCGACGAGCGAGCCCGTCAGCGTGTCCTGCAAACGCATTGCGCGATCGTAGTCGGCCGAGGCGCGACCTCAGGCTGGCCGAGTCGAGTGTCGCGCACGCTCGAGCGCTTCGTCCGATCCCAGCGCGAGCACTACCGTCCAGAGCTCCGGCCCGCGCGTCTCCCCGGTCAACGCGAGCCTGAGCGCCCGCAGGTC
>DASUZN010000070.1:0-6879 GCA_036376855.1 Gaiella sp.
AGCGCAGCCCGCACGTCGTGGAGATCGTCGAAGGGCTCGTACAGGACGCCCTGCTCCTCGAGCCACGTCGCGAGGCCGTCCCGTGCGAAGCGCACCTCCGCCGCGAGCGCGACGCAGCGGTCGGAGTAGCCGTCGCCCGCGTAGGCGAACGCACCGAGCCCCGCGACTGCGGCGCGCTTGCACCGCTCGCCACAGACCTCGCAGACCGGGCCCTGGGCAAACCTTGCGCGCCAGCCGTCGGGGGCTGCGGCGATGCGGTTCGCGACAACCCGCGCGCGGACACCTTCCCGCTCGAGGATGGGCTCGATCAGCTCACGAAACCCGGACGACACGATCAGCGGATCGTGCTCGGCGACGAGCTCGCGGAACCCCGAGCGGACGCGCACGTGATCGACGAGCCAGTCGCGCACGTCCTCGAGAGACGCCTCGAGCGTCGCCATCTCGGCCGCGATCACCTCGTCGAGCGTCAGCGTCCTCCCGAGCTCATCCTCGAGCGCGTCGAACACGCCGAGGTCGCCGAAGCGCTCGATCACCATGTGCAGCCCGTCGCGCTCCGTGACCGTGCCGTCCCAGTCCAGCACGAGCGCGAGCGCGCGCTTGTGTTGATTCAACACAAGCGATTGTCAGCCCGCCGGCAGCGACCAGCCGCCGTCGATCACGAGCGTCTGCCCGCGGATCATCTCGGCGTCCGGCGAGCAGAGGAACGAGACAACGCCTGCAATGTCATCCGGCGTCACGAGGCGCCCGGCCGGGTTGCCGACGCCCGACGCGAGCATCTCCTCGCGGTTCGGGAAGTGCTCGAGCGCGCCGGTCTCGACGACCCCGGCCGAGACCGCGTTGGCACGGACACCGAGCGGCGCGAGCTCGACGGCAAGATAGCGGACGAGCGCCTCGAGTGCCGCCTTCGAGGTGCCGACGAGGGAGTAGTTCTCGAGGACGCGTACCGAGCCCAGGCTCGAGATGGCGACGATCGACGAGCCGCGCGGCATCGACGGCGCGACGATACGCGTCAGCCCGAGGAGCGCCCGCGCGTTCGCGTTGAGCGTCCAGTCCCAGTGCTTGTCCTCGGTCTCGAGCGCAGGCCGGATGACGCCGGTGGCCGCGTTGTGGACGAGGACGTCGAGCGGGCCGAGCGCCGCCACCTGCTCCGCGACGCGCGAGGACGTGACGTTCCCGCGCACGAGCACCGGCTCCGCCCCGAGCGAGCGGAGCTCGTCCGCCGTCTCCTCGGCCGCCGCGTCCGAGCGGAAGTACCCGATCGCGACGGTCGAGGCGCCCTCGCGCGCGAGGCGCAGCGCGATCGCCTTCCCGATCCCGCGCGACCCTCCTGTGACGAGGACGCGCCGGCCGGCTGTGCTCACCGCTCGCCGCGCGGCAAGGGGTCGGAGGCGGTCGCGGACGACGGGATCGTCTCCCACCCGATCCGCTCGCGCGACTCGGCGTCGGCGTTCTCCGACTTCGTCGAGGCGAACCCGAGTCGGTCGAGCAGCTCCATCTTCTCCTCGCCGTAGCGGCGCACGGGGTCGTCGTCGGGAAGCTCCGCGATCAGCTCACGCACCCGGGCGCGGATCTGGAACGCAAAGTGCGGGGTCGCGGGCCCGACGAGGGCGTCGATGTCGTCGACGGTCACGATCGGCTCGGTCATGGGCCGCGAAGCCTAACGAGTACCGTCGCCCGAATGCGCCGGCCGTCGACCGTCGAGGTGATGCTCCTGACGACGATCGTCCTGTGGTCGCTGAACCTGACCGTCAGTCGCTACATCCTGACGCACGGATTCCAGCCGCTCGCCTACGCCACCGTGCGGTACGGGCTCGCAGTCGTCGTCTTCATCGCGCTGACGCTGCTGCTCGAGCGGTCGCTCCGCATCCGGCGCCGCGACCTCGGGCTCGTGGCGGGGGCGGCGCTGCTCGTCTACCTGAACCAGATCGGCTTCGTGTACGCGCTCGAGCGGTCCTCGGCCTCCGTTCTCGGGCTGATCCTCGGCGCGACGCCGATCTTCGCCGCGCTCGCCGGGGTCGCGCTCCGGACGGAGACCCTGCCGCCGCGATTCTGGGCGGGCGCCGTGCTCTCGTTCGCCGGGGTGGCGCTCGTTGCGCTCGGGTCGGGGAGCCGGGTCTCGGGCGACGCCGGCGGCGTACTCCTCGGCCTTCTCACCGCAGCGACCTGGGCGGGCTACTCGATGATGGTGACGCCGCTGATGAGCCGTTATTCGGCGCGGCGGATCAGCGCGGTCGTCCTCGGCGCGGCATGGGTGGGGATCGCGCTGACGTCCGTGCCGCAGGTTCGGAGCCAGGACTGGAGCCTCGGCTGGGAGGTGTGGGCGCTCCTCGTGTTCGCGACGCTCGGGCCGCTCGTCGTGACCAACGAGCTGTGGTTCCGGTCGCTCGACAGGATCGGGCCTGCGCGGGCGACGCTCGCGGCGAACCTCCAGCCGTTCCTCGCCGCCGCGCTCGCGGTGGTGCTCCTGTCCGAGACGCTCGCGCCGATCGAGATCGCGGGCGGCATCCTCATCGGTGCGGGGATCCTCGTCGCCCGGCGCCGCCGGGTCTCGGCGCCGCCCTCCGAGTAGCGTTCCCGCTCGTGTCGCCGCTTCGCCGCACCGCGCTCGCCTCGGTCGCAGCCGCCGTCGCGCTGATCGCGATCAAGCTGGTCACGGGGCTCGCCGCGGGAAGCCTCGCGTTCGTTGCGGAGGCGGCCCATTCCGGCACCGACCTCGTCGCGGCGCTCCTGACGCTCTATGCCGTCGGCGTCGCGACGAAGCCCGCCGACGAGGGGCACCTGTACGGGCACGGGAAGGCGGAGCACCTTGCCGCGCTCGCCGAGGCCGCGTTCCTGATCCTCGTCTCGATCGTCGTCGCGGGCCTCGCGATCGCCCGGATCGCCGGCTGGATCGAGCTCGAGGTGGAGCCCGCGTGGTGGGCGTTCGCAGCCGCGTTCGTCGTGATCGCCATCGACATCTCACGCGCGACCGTCTCGTACCGCACCGCCCGCCGCTACTCGAGCGCAGCGCTGTTCTCGAACGCGATCCACTTCGGCGCCGACCTGCTCGGCACCGTGGCCGTCCTCGCCGGGCTCGTCGCCGCGCGGGCGGGGTTTCCCGAGGGTGACTCCATCGCAGCGCTCTTCGTCGCGGCACTCGTGGTCGCCGCGGCGGTCCGGCTCATCCGGCGGAACGTGGACGTCCTGATGGACCGCGCTCCCGCGGACGCGGTGGACGCGGCGCGCGAGGCGATCGAGCGCCTCGACCCTCCCGTCGTCGTCCGCCGCCTCCGGCTCCGGCAGGCCGGGGGCCGGAACTTCGCGGACGTCGTCATCGGAGTGTCCCCCGGCGCGGCGGTCGGCCAGGGGCACGCGGCCGCCGATCGCGTCGAGGACGCGGTTCAGCGCGCGCTGCCGGAGAGCGACGTCGTCGTCCACGTCGAGCCCACCGGCCGCGAGACCGAGCTCCGAGAGCGGGTGCGTGCGGCCGCGATGACGGTCTCCTACGTGAGGGAGTTGCACGACCTCGCGCTCATCGACACCGGCACAGGCCTCGAGGCGTTGCTGCACCTGAAGCTTCCCGGCGACCTCGACCTCGCAGCTGCACACGCGCTGGCGGAGGAGGTCGAGCGCGCGATCGAGCGCGACGTCCCCGAGGTGCGCTCCGTCCAGACCCACCTGGAGCCGCTCGCCGAGCAGGCGCCCGGACGGGTGCGGACTCAGGACGCTGGTGCGATCGGTCGTGAGATCGTCGCGCTGACGGGAAGCCCGCCGCGCGGGCTGCGCACGCTCGAGACGGACCGGGGGCTCGTGGTCCTCGTGACGCTCGCGCTCGACGGCGCGACGACCCTCGCGGACGCGCACGACGCGGCCACGTCCGTCTCGGAGCGGATCCGTACCGCGTTCCCCGGCGTGGCCGACGTCGTCGTCCACACCGAGCCGTGAGCGGGCTCGGGCGGATCGTCGTCGGGATGGCGTCCGCCGACGGAGTCGCGTACGGCGTGCGCGTGCTGGAGCTCCTCCGCGAGGCCGCGGCGGAGATTCACCTCGTGATGACGGACGCGAGCGAGGAGGCGCTCGGCGCCGACCTCGAGCGGGTGCGGTCGCTCGCCGACCACGTGTACCCGCAGGAGAACCAGGCGGCGTCGATCTCGAGCGGGTCGTTTCTCACGCGTGGGATGGTCGTCGCGCCGTGCGACGGTCAGGGGCTCGCGGCGATCACGCTCGGCCTCGCGACGAATCTCGTGTTCCGGGCTGCCGACGTGACGCTCAAGGAGCGACGTCCGCTCGTCGTCGGGCTCGTCTCGTCCGGTCCGACCGCGATCGAGGAGGAGCACCTCGCGCGCGCTGCCGCGGTGCCGGATCTCCACGTCGTCCGGCTGGAAGGGGCGGTGGACGATGCCGTCGCCGGGCTCCTCGAGCGCCTGTAGCAGCGGCGATACGGTGTCGACATGTCGAGGCTGCTCGGCGACACGCTCCCCGACGACCTGGTCGCTGCCCTCGACGGCACCGGGCTGGCGAGCAAGGTGGGGCCGGCGTACCTGCTCGTGACCTCGGACGTGGACGGGACGCCGCGGCCGTGCATGCTGAGCGCGGGCGAGCTGCTCGCCGTCGACCGCCGCCGGCTTCGCCTCGCCCTCTGGCCCGGCAGCCGGACGACGGTCAATCTCGCTCGCGGCGGCCACGCGCTCCTCTGCCACGTCGCGCCGAGGACGGTGATCTACGTGCGCGGGCAGGCGCGGGCGCTCGCCGCCGGACCCGACCTCGATCTCGACTGCTTCGAGCTCGAGATCGACTCCGTCGAGTCGGACGAGCATGCCGGGATGCCGGTGACGACGGGCATCGCGTTCGCGGTCGAGAGGGGCGACCCCGCCGGCCTCGTCGAGGCCTGGGAGCGGCAGCTCGCAGGCCTCCGGGCAGCGACGTAGCGCCCCTATCGGTCGTCCGACCGGACCGGCCTGAGCACCGGACGACGCTCGCCCCAGCGGCGGATCCGCCCGTGCTCGACGCCCAGCTGGTCGAGGGCGCGGCCCACCGTGTGGTCGACCATCTCGTCCAGCGTGCGGAGCTTCGCGTAGAAGGCGGGCACGGGTGGCGCGACGACGGCACCCGCCTTCGCCACGCGGAGCATGTTCTCCAGGTGGATCACCGAGAGAGGCGACTCTCGCGCGAGCAGGAGGAGCCTGCGGCCCTCCTGCAGGTGCACGGCTGCGGCGCGCTGGACGAGGTTGTCGGCGAGGCCGTTCGCGACGGCGGCGAGCGTCCGCATGCTGCAGGGAGCGATGACCATTCCCGTGGTTGCGAAGCCGCTCGACGCGGGAGGCGCGGCGAGATCGTCTTCGTCGTAGACGACTGTCGCGAGCGCGCGGACGTCGTCGACACGCCGGTCGGTCTCGGTCTTGATCGTCGCCCCGGCCCACCGGCTGACCACGAGGTGCGTCTCCACGTCGAGCTCGCGGAGCACTTCGAGGAGACGGATGCCGTAGATCGCGCCCGTCGCTCCGGTCATCGCGACGAGGACGGGCAGCTGCGGCGAGCGCTCACTCATGCGCTCTCACCGCGGCCGG
This sequence comes from Gaiella sp., assembly GCA_036376855.1. GTDB lineage: Bacteria > Actinomycetota > Thermoleophilia > Gaiellales > Gaiellaceae > Gaiella. The sequence goes on from DASUZN010000070.1 coordinate 5,547, forward strand.
GAACGATGCGGCCCACCATGTCGCGCGCCACGTAGCCGGCGACCTTCGGGTTCTCCTGCAACCTGCGGAGCGAGTACTCGTACCACTGCAGCCCGTACGGCACGTAGACCCGTAGCGGGTGTCCGGCGGCGACGAGCTCGCGGCCGCGTCCCGCCCGGACGCCGAGCAGCATCTGGAGCTCGTACGCGCTCTCGTCCAGCCCGGCGACACGGTCGAGGGCCTGGCCGAAGAGCCACTCGTCGTGCGTCGCGATTGCGGCGCGGCACCCAGCCTCCAGAAGCGCGTCGAGGCACGCGACGAAGCTCCTGCGGATCACGTCGGGCTCCTGAAAGGCGACCGACGAGGGCTCGACGTAGATGCCCTTGCAGAGCCGTACGCTCGGCCCGAGTTCGGCGAATGTCGCGATGTCGTCGAGCGTCCGGCGGAGAGCCGCCTGCAGCACGATGCCGACGTTGTCGCGGCCGGCGCCGCGGAGCGTGCGGTACAGCTCGAGCGTGTCGTCCGTCGTCGACGAGTCCTCCATGTCGATGCGGACGAAGATCCCGCGCGTCGCGGCGTCGTCTACGAGCGCCTCGACGAGCGACCTGCAGAGCCCCTTGTCGAGTTCGAGCCCGAAGCCGGTGAGCTTGATCGAGACGTTCGCATCGAGCCGCTCCGCCCCGATCGCCGCGAGCGCGTCGTGGTAGGCGCCGGCGATTGCCTCCGCCTCCTCGGGCCGCGAGACGTCCTCGCCGAGGACGTCGACCGTGGCGCGCACGCCTGTCGCGTTGAGCTCCCGGACGACCCGGCGGGCGTCGTCGAGCGTCTCACCGGCGATGTACGGCGCCGCGACCCTGCGCACGACCGAGCGCGGAACGGCGGGGAGGACACGGACGACGGCGCGGTCGAACAGCCTCACGGCGGACGATCCTATTCGCGCATGAAGCCCTGGCGGGCCGCGGAGACGAGCGCGACCGCCTCCGGGAAGAGCACGCGCATCGCGTCGCGGAGCTGGATCGCCTGCTCGTCGACCGTCCCCGACGGCGCGACCTGTGCGAGCGCCGCCTGTGTCAGCTCGACGGCGGTCGAGAGAGTGAGCGTCGCGAACTGCTCCCGTTGCGCGTCCTTCACGCCCTCGGCCTGCTGCTCGGCGAAGTCGCGGAGGCCGCGCATGATCTCCTCGGGATCCCCGCCGAACGGGAAGAAACCGCCGCCCTCCATGCCTCAAGAGTAGTCCAGCGAGCCCCGGTAGGCGCCGCGGACGTCCGTCCAGAGCGCCTCGGCGACGTCGACCGCGCTCCGCATCGCCGCGGTGAACGGCGACGGGGCGGTCGGGTCGAGTGCCAGCTCGAGG
>DASUZN010000071.1:0-7516 GCA_036376855.1 Gaiella sp.
CTGTCGGGCGTCGTCTCGAAAGCCGCCGTGTTCGGGCTCGTCTGGATCGTCCTGCCCCACTTCCCCGAGCCCGTGGAGGACTTCCGCACGCTCGTGCTCGTGCTCGCGTCGGCGACGCTCGTCTACGGGTCGGTGCTAGCCTTCCGCCAGCCGGACATCCGGGGCGTGATCGCGTACTCGTCGATGGGCCAGATGGGCCTCATCGTCCTCGGCATCTTCTCGGTGAACGACCTCGGCCTCGACGGCGCGGTGCTCCACTCGGTGAACCACGGCCTCGTGTCGGCGGGCTTCTTCCTCCTCGCCGGGATGATCGAGACGCGCGCCGGCACCGGCGTCTTCTCCGAGCTCGGCGGCGTCGCGAAGGGCCGACCGATCCTCGCGACCCTCGTGATGATCCTCGGGATGTACACCCTGGCCGTCCCCGGCTCGACGAACTTCGCCGGGGAGTTCTCGATCCTGGCCGGCGTCTTCGACCGCGGCTGGGGGTACGCCGCCGTCGGCGTCACGGCGATGGTGCTCGCGGCGCTCTACGGGCTGCGGCTGATCTCCGCCATCCTCCACGAGCGGCGCGGCAGCGCAGTGCGCGACGACGCGGGCGACCTCGTCGGCGGCGAGCTGATCCTCGTCGTCCCGCTCGTCGTGATCCTCGCGGTGCTGACGGCGTGGCCGGCCGGGATCACCGAGCGCTCGTTCCCCGCGAACCAGCCCGCGGCGTTCATCGGCTCGCAACAGGAGCTCGCGCCGTGATCGACACGCCGTCCGTCGACTGGCTCGCGCTCTCCCCCACGCTGGCGCTGCTCGCCGTCGCCGGGGTCACGCTGCTCGGCGCCGTGCTCGTGCCGCGGGCCAGCGAGCGAGCCTTCTCGATCGCCGTCTCGGTTGCGGGCTTCGGCGCCTCGGCGGTGCTGGCCGGCTGGGTCTTCGACCGCTCTCCGGTGCCGTCGCCCGTCGTGGTCGAGTCGATGACGCGCGACCGGCTCGGCGCGCTCGCGGCGATCCTGATCGCGCTCGTCGGGCTCGTGGTCGTGCTGCTCTCGGCCGGCGACGGACGGCGCTCGCATGTCGGCGAGTACTACGCGCTTCTCGCGGCCGCGGCCGCAGGGATGGTCTTCTTCGTCTCCGCCGCGAACCTGATGACGATGTTCCTGGCGCTCGAGTGGTTCTCGATCGCGCTCTACGTGCTCTGCGCGCTCGACACGCACCGGCGCGCGTCGCTCGAGGCCGGACTCAAGTACCTGATCGTCGGCAGCTTCGGGTCGGGAATCCTGCTGTTCGGCTGCGCGCTCGTCTACGGCGCCACGGGCGAGCTCGGGTTCTCGGCGATCCAGCAGGCGACCGGCGCGGACGACCCGCTCTTCGTGACCGGGATGGCGATGATCCTCGCGGGGCTCGCCTTCAAGGTCTCCGCGGCGCCGTTCCACATGTGGACGCCGGACGTCTACCAGGGCGCGCCGACGACGGTGACGGCCTTCATGTCGGCCGCGACGAAGGTCGCCGGCCTTGTCCTCATGCTCCGGATCCTCACGACGGCGTTCCCCGAGCAGGCCGAGATCTGGTCGGTCGCCGTCGCGGTGCTCGCCGTCTGCTCGCTCGCGATCGGCAACTTCGCCGCGATCGCGCAGACCGACGTGAAACGGCTGCTCGCGTACTCGTCCGTCTCGCACGCGGGCTTCCTGCTGATCGCGATCGCAGCCAACTCGACGGCCGGCGCCGAGGCGCTCCTCTACTACCTCATCCCGTACTCCGCCGCGAGCGTCGGCGCGTTCTCGGTGGTCGCCGCGCGCGAGCGCGAGCTGCGCCGCCCGGTGACGCTCGACAACCTCGCCGGTCTCGGCTGGGAGCGGCCGTTCATCGGCGTGGCGATGTGGTGGTTCATGCTCTCGATGGCCGGCTTCCCGCTGACGGGCGGGTTCCTCGGCAAGCTGTTCGTCTTCTCGGCGATCTACGAGGCCGGCTGGTGGTGGCTCGTCGTGATCGGCGTGCTCGCGACCGCGCTCTCGCTCGCCTACTACCTGAACGTCGTGCGGTCGCTCTACATGCGCTCGGGGCAGGTGAGCGGGTCGACCGGAGCGGTCGTCGCGGCCGGCGGCTCGCCGCCGCGCGACCTCCTGCTCGACACCACCGTCGCCGCCGCGCTCGCGGTCACGATCGGCTCGTTCTTCTTCGTGCAGCCGCTCGTCGATCTCGCGAGCGACGCCGCCGCCTCACTGCCGTTCTGACGTCGCCCTCGCGGCCGCGGACGCGGGGGACTGGACGGGTGCGGCCAGACCCCCCGGTGTCGTCGGAGGCGCGGCGGCTGCGCCTCCGACGACGTTCGCGGCTAGCGCTTCGCCAGCCCGTTGCCCTTCCCGTTCGGCGTCGAGCCCGCGGCGCCGTTGCCGTTGCCGTTGCCGTTCGGCGCCGTGTCGGCCGGGCCGTTCCCCTTCCCGCCGGTCACACTCTGCGCCGAGGGAGCCTCCTTGCCTACGAGGCCGGGAGGCCCACAGTGCGTGTGGTTCTCGTCCCCGTAGCCCCAGCCGGGCCAGCACGAGTACGAAACGGTCACGGTGAAGCTGCCCGCGTTGTCGACGAGCAGGTCGTCGTTCACCGCGAAGGCGAGCTCACCCGTGCCGGTGAGCGTCGTGGGGCCGGTGCCGACCTGCACCCAAGGTCCGCTTCCGACGCGACCGATGAGCCCCCATGCCGGCCCGCCGGCGAGTGGGAAGCCGCCGTACGAGCTCGTTGTCGTGTCCCACGGCAGGTAGCCGTCGGGACCTGGGCAGAAGCTGTCTCCGAACGGGCACACGGCACTCTCGGCCGTGACCGTGACGGTCATCCCGCCGGTCAGCACGAGTCCAGTGCTCAGCCCGGGAACCGACAGTCCGCTGACCGCATACGTGGTCGACAGGGTCGTCGGTCCGCCTGCTCCCGCCTGTGATGCAAGCACCAAGGCGAGGACGGCGGCGACAACCAGCGCCGAGCCTTTGAGGCTCCGCATGTGCTCCCCCTCTCGATCTGCGCCGTGTCCGGTGACACGACGTCCGCAGCATCGGAATCGGGCGACGTCCGCGCCGTGCGGATCCCTCGTCCGTGTATGCGTCGCGAGCCGCGCTACGCCGCCTCCGCGACCCAGCGCATCGGGTCCCCGGCGCCGAGGTCGGTGATCCCGGCGGAGTGGAGCGCGCCGATCGCGAGCGTGCGGCGGTGCGCGGCGAAGGTGAGCACGTGCGCGAGCATGCCGCCGTAGGTGAACACCTCGGGCGGGTCGCAGATCGCATCGACGAACGTCTCGTCGAGTCGGTTCGCGTCGATCACCTCTCGGGCATGCCCCACGAATGCCGGGCCGGCTGTACCCAGCCGTGCGCGGATCGACCCGATGCTCTCGTCGCGCTCCACGCCGAAGTCGTAGGCGCGGCTCCCGAGCGCCGCGTTCCACATGTCCATCTGGCCGACGAGCCGCGAGAGGAGCGAACGCAGTGTGGGATCGTCATCGACGCCCTCGACCGACACCTCGATCGGCGCGTCGAGCCTCTCCTCGGGAAGGGTCGCGGCGCGCTCGACGATCTCGCCGACGAGCCAGACATGGTGCTCGACCATCTTCGTCATCAGGTCCATGGAGCTCACCTCGTCTCTCGGGGGCAGCCGGAGGCCGCCCGGTGGGTGGAAGTGGACGCCGTTCCGGCTCTCGAGCCGGATCTGACCGGGAGCCGTCCGCCAGGAGGCGGGCGCGGCACCGTAGGCGCGACGGAATGCGCGGGTGAACGCCTCGTTCGAGCCGTAGCCCGCCTCGAGTGCGACCTCGAGCACGGTCGCATCGCTCGTGACGAGCCGAAACGCGGCACGCTCGAGCAGCACCCGCCGGCGCAGCCTTGCCGGCGTCTCGCCCGCGGTGCCGGAGACGACGCGGTCGAAGTGGAAACGCGACAGAAACGCGCGTGCGGCGAGGTCCTCGCCGACCGCGTCGTGGTCGTCGAGGCTCTCCGCGAGTGAATCGACGAAAGTCGCGAACGTGTCCATCAGTTGGAGTGCCACGTGGGCAGCGTGCCCGCCACGGGCGACCGGCGCTTGATCGTTCTTGCTGTCATTTCTTGACGCAAACTCGACGCGCTAGGCTCGATCACATGGCTACCACACTCACCTGGCTCGGTCACGCCGCGTTCCGAATGGACACGGAAGCGGACACGCGCGTGTATGTCGACCCATTCCTGAGCGGGAACCCGACGTGCCCCGAGCCTGAACGGCAGCCCGAGCGATGCGATCTCGTCATCGTCACCCACGGCCACGGCGATCACATCGGCGATGCAGTCGCCATCGCGACGCGATTCGAGTGCCCCGTCGTCGCGCCGGTCGAGCTGCGCGACTGGCTCTCGGTCGCGCACGGCCTGCCGGAGGACGACCTCCAGGCGCTGAACAAGGGCGGGACGGAGTCGTTCGCGGGAGTCCGTGTGACGCTCACCGATGCGAATCACTCCTCCTCGACGTGGCACAACGGCGCCATCCTCTACACCGGGGAGCCGACGGGTGTGGTGCTGCGTCAGGAGGGAGCGCCGACCGTGTACTTCGCCGGCGACACGAACGTGTTCGGCGACATGGCGCTCATCAAACGGCTCTACGCACCCGACGTCGCCGTGCTGCCGATCGGAGACCATTACACCATGGGGCCCGAGGAGGCGGCCGTCGCCGCGGAGCTCGTCGGCGCGAGCCGCGTCGTTCCATCGCACTACGGGACGTTCCCGCTGCTGACGGGCACACCGGACGCCCTTCGCCCGCTTCTCCCAGGGGGGATCGAGCTGCTCGCCCCGGCGCCGGGCGAGTCGCTGAGCCTGTGATGCGCGACCGCTGGTTCGGCGCGACCGGCCGGCGCGTCCCGGCGATCGCGCTCGAGGGCTCGATCGATCTCGAGGGCGCGTTTCTCCTCGACGGGGTCGACGACGCAGATGCGCTCCGCTCTGCACACACGGACGGGGTGCCCGTCGTCGTCCGGGCGAGCGATGCGGCAGCGGTCGCGCGCGCGCTCGCGCGACCGGAGGTGGCCTGCGTCCTCGTCACCGACCCAGCGCTCCTCGACCTCGACCTGCCCGAGCTGACCTATGGCTGAGAGCATCGCCACCTACTCGATCTGCGCCTGCGACCTCCCTGCGGGGCAGTGGGGAGTCGCGACGCAGTCGAAGTTCCTCGCCGTGGGGTCGGTCGTGCCGTGGGCGTCGCCGCACGTGGGCGCGATCGCGACGCAGTCGTACGCCAACCCCCGCTACGGCCCGGACGGGCTCGAGCTGCTACGCGAGGGGCTCTCGGCCGAGGAGGTGGTCGAGCGGCTCACCGCCGCGGACGGCGACCGCGCCCTGCGGCAGCTCGGCGTCGTCGACGGCAACGGACGCGCAGCGACGTTCACGGGCGACAAGTGCCATGCGTGGGCAGGCGGCCGCACCGGCTCCGGCTACGCCGCGCAGGGGAACATCCTCGTCTCCGGGGCCACCGTCGACGCGCTCGCCGAGACGTTCGAGGCGACCGTCGGGCGCCCACTCGCCGAGCGGCTCCTCGACTGCCTGGACGCCGCCGAGGCGGCGGGCGGCGACAGCCGTGGCCGGCAGTCGTCCGCGCTGCTCGTCGTCGAGCGGGACGGGGGCTACGCGAACCTGTCCGACACGCTCGTCGACCTTCGAGTCGACGACCACCCCGACCCCCTCGTCGAGCTGCGACGGATCTACCGGCTCCACGACCTGCTCTTCGGCAGGACGCCGCGAGGGGACTGGATCCCGGTCGACGACACGCTGCGCGCCGAGCTCGTCGAGCGCCTCGCGCGTGCAGGTCATCCGAGCCTCGCCGCGTGGGCAGGGGTCGAGAATCTCGAGGAACGGGTAGAGGGCGACGACGCGATCGACCCGGTCGTGCTCGAGCGACTACGGGAGGCGACATGAGCGAGCGGTACGGCGTGACGACACTCGACGAGCTGGCGACGACGGCGATTCCGGGCCAGGCCACGTGGCACACGATCCGGCGAACGCTGGGGGTCGCGTCGTTCGGCGTCAACGCCTGGACGGCGACCGCGGACGGCGGCCAGATCATCGGCGAGCACGAGGAGGCCAGCGGCCAGGCTCACGAGGAGCTCTACATCGTCTTGACCGGACAGGCGACGTTCACGCTCGACGGCGAGGAGGTCGACTGCCCGGCGGGAACGCTCGTGCACGTCGCCGACCCGGCGGTGAAGCGCGGTGCGGTCGGCGCAGAGGGCACGACGATCCTCGTCGTGGGCGCCAAGCCGGGGGAGGCGTTCACGCCCTCGACCTGGGAGCGGTCGGCCGAGGCGCTCCGGTTCTGGCCGGACGAGGACTGGGACGCGGCGATCGAGGTGCTCGAGCGGCACCTGGCCGAGACGCCCGAGCATCCGGGGACGCACTACAACCTCGCGTGCGCACACGCGCGGGCCGGCCGGCCGGACGTCGCGCTCGACCACGCGCGCAAGGCGATCGAGCTGCAGGAGAGCTTCGCCGAGTACGCCGTGAAGGACGACGACCTGGTCTCGATCCGCGACCAGCTCTGAAGCCGGCACGAAGTCGGCACACAACCGGCACAGACACGGCACGGTATCGCTGCGATCGTTCCGGTAGGGGGCCGCGTTCCCCCCGGGGGGAGGGTGGACCGGGTTGGCTGATCGCCGGCCCGTGGACAACTCCCACCGGCCCGCGACGGAGCCGGTCCGGTCATAGTTCCCCTTGCCGACCTAGCCGGAAAGGAGCTCCGTGGCCGAGACCGTGAAGTACACGCTGGACGAGAGCAAGCTGCCGGAGGCCTGGTACAACGTCGCCGCCGACCTTCCGGAGCCGCCCGCGCCCGTCCTTCATCCCGGCACGGGGCAGCCCGTCGGCCCCGACGACCTCGCGCCGCTCTTCCCGATGGAGGTGATCCTCCAGGAGGTCTCGGCCGAGGAGCGCATCGCGATCCCGGCGGAGGTTCGGGACGTCTATCGGCAGTGGCGGCCGACACCGCTCTTTCGCGCGCGACGGCTCGAGCAGGTTCTCGATACGCCGGCGCGGATCTTCTACAAGTACGAGGGCGTCTCGCCGACGGGCAGCCACAAGCCGAACACGGCCGTCGCGCAGGCCTTCTACAACGCGCGCGAGGGCGTCAAGCGGATCACGACCGAGACGGGCGCGGGCCAGTGGGGCTCGTCGCTCGCCTTCGCCGGCTCGCTCTTCGGGCTCGAGATCGACGTCTACATGGTGCGCGTCTCGTTCGACCAGAAGCCCTACCGGCGCGGGCTGATGGAGACGTTCGGCGCCCGCTGCGTCCCCAGCCCCTCGAGCGAGACCGCGTCCGGGCGCGCCATCCTCGCCGAGCACCCGGACTCGACCGGAAGCCTCGGGATCGCGATCTCGGAGGCGGTCGAGCAGGCGGCCCAGCGCGACGACACGAAGTACGCGCTCGGCTCCGTCCTGAACCACGTTCTCCTGCACCAGACAGTGATCGGCGAGGAGGCCCTCGCCCAGATGGACCTCGCCGACGCCTACCCGGACGTCCTCATCGGGTGCACGGGTGG
>DASUZN010000072.1:0-5927 GCA_036376855.1 Gaiella sp.
GCGCGGCTCTTGCCGAAGCTCATCACCTTCGAGCCGCCGCCCTGCATCTGGTTCATGAGGAAGATCCAGAATCCGATCAGGAGCAGGAACGGCAGGAACCCGGTGAGCAGCGCCCACCACGCGCTCGTCCCGATGCCCTTCGAGTCGAACTTGACGTTGTGCTCCTCGAGCACGTTCTGGAACTGCACCTGCGACTGCGGCGAGGGGTAGTTGACCTTCACCTTCTGCCCCGAGTCGAGCACCGCCGTGATGGATTGACGGTTGGGCGTGAACGTCACCTCGCTCACATCGCCGTTCTTCGTAGCCTGGATCAGCTGCGAGTACGTCATCTTCTCGGTGGCGTCGCCGCGCGGCATGAGCGTCTGGCTCGCCAGGTAGACGAGCAGCACGATCACGACCAGTGGGAAGAGCGCGCTTCTGAAGAATCGGTTCACGTATCCCGGAGGGTAGCAGCGTGCCCCCGTCTTTCCAGACCCCGCAAGGGGTGTCGCAACCAGGCGGCAACACGGGCCACGGCCGAAAAAGGCCTGCTAGAGGCCGTTCGGCACGAGATCGGGGTGCAGAACCCCGATGTAGGGGAGGTTCCGGTAGCGCTCGGCGAAATCGAGGCCGTAGCCGATCACGAACCGGTTCGGGATCTCGAAGCCGACGTAGCGCACGGGAACATCGACCTCGCGCCGCTCCGGCTTCGTCAGGAGCGCGCAGATCTCGAGCGACGCGGGCTTGCGCGCGCCGAGGGTCCGCCGCAGGTACGAGAGCGTCAGACCGGAGTCGATGATGTCCTCCACGACGAGCACGTCGCGGCCGGAGATGTTGATCTCGAGGTCCTTGAGGATCCGCACCACCCCCGACGAGTCGGTTCCCGCTCCATAGCTCGAGATCGCCATGAAGTCGATCTCGCACGGGACCGTCAGCTCGCGCATCAGGTCGGAGATGAAGAAGATCGCGCCTTTGAGGACGCCCACGAGGAGCAGGTCGCGGCCCTCGTAGTCGACCGAGATCTCGGCGCCGAGCTCCTCGACGCGGGCGCGCAGGACGTCCTGGTCGATCAGGACCTCGCCCACGTCCGCGTGGACGGACGTCACGTCGGGCTCCGCTCGGCCCGTACCGCGCCCTCCCAGCCCGGCGCCTCCTCGAGGCCGACGACCGCTACGACGTCGCCGTCCTCGGTCGCGACGAGAGGCCAGGCGTCGCGCTCGTCCCTCGGCACCTTCGCGTCCACGAGCACATCCTGAACCTTACGGGAGCGGCCAGCGAGACGGTCGCCGGGTCGGCGCGCCCGGACGACGAGGCCGGTCCGGTCGCTCTCGAGGTGCCACGGCCCCCATGTCACGGTGCCCTCGAGCCGCAGCGTGTCGTACGCGCGCACCGCACGGACGCCGCCACCGAGATCGGCCGTGCGGGTTCCCTCCCGGGACGAGAGCAGCTCGACGAGCGACGCTTCGAGCGCGCGCGGCAGGCGGGGCTGCTCACCCGCGAGCGCGAGCAGGTTGGCGCGCGCCCGGGGGTCGAGCTCCTCGAGGAGCGGCAGCAGCCGCTCGCGGACGAGACCGCGCTTCGTGTCGGCGTTCGTCGCGTCGATCCGCCACGACAGGCCCGCGGAGCGGCAGTACGCCTCGGTCTCCTCGCGCCAAACCCCGAGCAGCGGCCGGACGACGCCGTCGGCCCGACGCGGCCGGATCCCACGCGTCGAGCCGCTCGACACGAGCCGATAGAGGACGGTCTCGACCTGATCCGAGGCCGTGTGCCCCGTAGCCCGAAGGCCGCGGCCGGCGGTCAGGGAGTAGCGACGCTCCCGGAGCTCTGCCTCGGTCGCAGCCGGCTCGGCGTGCACGATCTCGGCGTCGAACGCTTCGCCGCAGTGCGCGGCGTCGGCGTCCGACTCGGCGCCGCGCAGCCCGTGGTGGACGTGCACCGCGCGCACGCGATACCCGAGCCCGCGGAGCACGTGCCAGAGGCAGGTCGAGTCGGCGCCGCCCGAGACGAGGCACGTCACGTCGCCGCTCGGCTCGATCAGCCCGTTTGTGCGGATGTACGCCTCGACCCGCTCGCCCAGCTCCATGCGCGAATGGTGCCTAGCCCGGCAGGTCGGCGAAGGTCGGCGCCGTGACCCACGCGCGAAGCGTCTGCGCCGCGAGCCGCACCGCATCCGCGTCGAGCGAGAACGGCTCGGCGTGCGGGACGGGGGTGATGCGCGCGGTCGGGAACGTGCCGTCCGAGGCGTCGACGACGTAGCGGATCGGAAGGGCATGCGAGACGGCGAGGACGACCTCCTCGGACCGGTCGAGCAGCGCGTCGAGGGCTCCGGCGATCCGTGTTGCCGCCTCAGCTCGGCTCTCGCCGCCTCCCGGGCACTCTGCGGCGGGCGCGTGCGACCAGGCCCAGGCACGGTAGTCGGCGAGCGGCCCGCCCTCGAAGGCGCCGAAGCGGATCTCGGCGAGCGCCGGCAGCAGCACGCGATCGACCGTACGGTCGCCGAGCGCCAACTCGAGCGTCTCCTGCGTCCGCAGGAGCGGTGTTGCGACGCCGAGGTCGACCTCCTCGGAGGCGAGCGCCGCCCGAAGGGCGAGCGCCTCCCGGACGCCCTGATCGGACAGCCCTTCTCCGGGAGGCACGGAGCTGACGTGGTCACCGAGGTTCGAGCGTGCATGGCCGTGGCGGACGAGCAGCAGGCGTCTCAGAACAGCACGCTCCGGTAGTCGAGCACGTGCTTCATGCCGATCGTCTCGTAGAGCCGGATCGCCGGCGCGTTCTCCGCCCGCACGAAAAGGCACACCGCCGGCACCTCGTCGAGGAGCAATCGGATCAGGTCGCGGAGCGCCCGTGCCGCGTAGCTACGACGTCGCACGGGTGGATCGACCCACACCTGCTGGAGCTGAACCGCTTCCGGCGTCCACGCGGATGCCTCTGCCTTGAACCGGATCGCGCCATCCTCGAGCCAGAGCCACGAGCGTCCCTCCTCGATCTGGGCCCTCGTCCGCCAGCGAAACCCGTTCGGGTCACGGCGGAGCGGGTCGACGCCGAGCTCCTCGAAGTGGGCGCGCGCGCACGCGGGCACGAGAACGTCGAGATCCGCCCGCGTCGCCGCCCGCAGGCCCGTACCGCCCGGCTCCGGCGGTGTCGTCGACACGTAGACGGGCTGCCCGAGACGGTCTTCCCTCGGCCGCGGCAGCCGGCGCCGAGCCGCGTCCCAGAGCTCCGTCACGGCTCCCTGCTCGCCGATCAGCATGCGCGGCGACACCCGCGACGCGACCTCCGCGAAGGCGTCGCAACCGCTGCCGGAGGGGACGACGTTCGTCCCCAGGTGGCAGAGGGCGTGGAGCGCGCCGTCGCCGTTCTCGAGCGCCGCGAACCGCCCGCTCTCGCGCCGGGCGACGTCCTCGAGGAAGACGCGCTCCACGGGAGCGTCCGCGCAGTAGGCGAGGATCTGTCGCGAGGACGGCTCGACGAGGCGGGCGCGCATGCGAGCGACACTCTAGGCGCGCCACCATCTAGGCTTCCCCGCCATGCCAATCCACGTGCGCGCGAACAAGGGCGACTACGCCGAGGTCTGCCTTCTGCCCGGCGACCCGCTGCGGGCGAAGTACATCGCCGAGACCTTCATGGACGACGTCGTCCAGCGGAACTCCGAGCGCGGGATGCTCGGGTACACGGGCACCTTCGGCGGGAAGCCGGTGTCGGTGCAGTCGAGCGGCATGGGCTGCCCCTCCGCCGCGATCGTGATCGAAGAGCTGGCGCAGCTCGGCGTCAAGAAGATCGTGCGGGTCGGGACGTGCGGCGGCCTCCAACCGGACCTGTCGATGGGCGACCTCATCATCGCGCTCTCCGCGACACCCGCGGACGCGACTGCGACGCACTACGTGGGCGGCGAGCCGCACGCCCCCACCGCCGACTTCGGGCTCGTCCACGAGGCGGTGCACCAGGCGAAGCACCTCGGCAAGCCGGTGCGGGTCGGCCCGATCGTCTCGAGCGACGTCTTCTATCAGCCGGACGCCGGTCTCGCCGACCGCTGGTCCGAGCGCGGGATCCTCGCGGTCGAGATGGAGGCTGCCGTCCTCTTCACGCTCGGCGCGCTCCGAAAGATCCAGGCGGGCTGCATGCTGATCGTCTCCGACGTCGTCGTCGAGGGCGAGTTCGTCCGCATCACCGACGAGGAGATGCGCGCGGCCGTCGACCAGATGACGGAGCTCGCGCTGCACGTCGTGACCGCCTCGTAACCGCTCCCCGGTCGACGATGGCGCAGCCTTCGCACACGGTCTTCCTGGTCAACCCGGCGTCGGCGAACGGCTCGACGGGCCGGCGCTGGCCGGAGCTCGCGCGGCGTGCTGCTGCGGCCGGGCTCGAGGGGGCGACGCTCTTCAGCGAGCGGCAGGGACATCTGGCCGAGCTCGCCCGCGAGGCGGCGCTCGACGGTGCGGAGCTCCTCGTCGTGGTGGGGGGCGACGGCTCGGTCAACGAGGTCGCCAACGGCCTCGCCGGGCTCGGGCGGCAGCCGGAGGTCGCCATCGTCCCGCGCGGGACCGGCTGGGACTTCTCGCGCACGTTCGGGATCCCGCGGAAGGTCGACGACGCCGTGCGGGTCGCCCTCGAGGGCGACGTTCGCACGATCGACGTCGGGCGTGCCTCGTACCGCGCCTGGGACGGCTCGGACGCGACGACGGCGTTCGCGAACGTCGCGAGCGCCGGGATGAGCGGGGCGATCGCGAAGCGTGCGAACGAGACGACGAAGGCGCTCGGCGGGAAGGCCTCCTACCTGTGGGCGACCTTCGCCGTCTTCTCCGGCTGGGAGGCGACCGAGATCGAGCTCGCCGTCGACGGGGAGCGCCGCACGGGCCGGATGTTCGACGTCGTGGTCGCCAACGGGCGCTTCTTCGGCGGCGGGCTCGAGGTCTGCCCCGAGGCGGAGCCCGACGACGGCCTGTTCGACGTGCTCACGATCGGCGACGTGACCAAGCGCGACCTCATCCAGACGATGCCGAAGATGTACCGCGGCACACATCTGCCGCACCCGAAGGCAGAGCTTCTGCGCGGCTCGTCCGTGACGGTGACGAGCGAGATGCCGCTCCCGCTCGAGCTCGACGGTGAGCAGCCCGGGACGACACCCGTGACGTTCGAGGTCGCCGCGGGCGCCCTCAGGCTGCGCGTGCCGCGGAGCTAGCTGCCCGAGGCGGGCTTCTGCGCACGCTTGAGGGCGGCGATCTCCTTCTCGAGCTTCGTGACGCGCTGCTCGAGCTCGTCGATGCCGCGCACCTTCTTCGAGAGGTCGTCCACCCGCGCCTTGAGGTCGTTGAACGCGTCGAGCGCGCGCTGGCCGCCGGGAAGGTCGACGATCCGCCGGATGGCCTCCTCGCCCTTGCCTGCCAGGCGGGTGATCACGTCCTCGGTCTTCGCCGCGTCGTTCTTCTCCGTGTCGTTCTTCGTCGCCGCCATGAGGGCCATACTACGCGTTCTCGGCCAGCGCATCGAGCGCGTGCGCGACCGCGTCGAGGGCGGGGGCCGACGGCCCGCGGACGACGATCTCGGCGCTGCCGTCGTACGGCGTTTCCTCGAGGTTCAGGATCGCGAGTGCGCCACCCGCACCGACGGTGTCACCTGGCAGCCCGGCAACGGGCCAGACCTGGAGCGACGACCCGACGACGAGGAGCAGCCCCGTCTCGCGCGCGAGCCGCTCCGCCCGCCCCATCGCGTCCGCCGGCAGAAGCTCGCCGAACATCACGACCCCGGGCTTGACGATCTCGGCGCAGCTGCTGCAGAGAGGCGCCTCCCGCGTCGCGAGCTGCTCGAGGATCGCTGCGAGGCTCTCCTCGCCGCCGCAGGCGAGGCACGAGAAGCGCGAGATCGAGCCGTGCACCTCGACGACGTCCTTGCTCCCGGCACGCGTGTGCAGCAGGTCGATGTTCTGCGTCACCACCGCGCGCACGTGGCCG
>DASUZN010000073.1:0-7246 GCA_036376855.1 Gaiella sp.
GATGTCGTTCCCGTGGAGGGGGTAACACACCTCGAGGCGCAGCGTGTCGCGCGCGCCGAGCCCGGCGGGGACGACCCCGCGGGCGAGCACGGCGTCCCAGAGCGCGACGGCGTCGTCCTCGGCGCACATCAGCTCGACGCCTTTCTCGCCCGTGTACCCCGTGCGGCAGACCATCACCTCGACGCCTTCAACCTCACCCATCCCGTGCGTGAACGCCGGCGCGTCGCCGAGCCCCAGCCGCTCGAGCGAGCGCGGCCCCTGGACGGCGACGAGCGCATACTCGTCGGACGCGTCGCGCACCTCTGTCCCGCGTGCCTCGCGCTCCTTGAGCCACGAGTACGCCGCCTCTCGGTTGCCGGCGTTGACGACGAGCAGGAAGTGGCCGTTGCTCATCCGGTACACGATCAGGTCGTCGACGATCCCGCCGCGCTCGTTGGTGAGCAGCGTGTACTGGGCCTCGCCGTCCGCGAGCCGGTCGAGGTCGTTCGAGAGCATCGCCTGGAGGAACTCGGCGCTCATCGGGCCTTCGACGTGGAGTTGCCCCATGTGCGAGACGTCGAACGCGCCGGCGTCGGCCCGAACCGCGAGATGCTCCGGGATGACGCCGTCGTATTGCACAGGCATCTCCCATCCCGCAAACGGAACCATGCGCGCTCCGGCTGCGACGTGGCGTTCGTAGAGCGGCGTTCGGCGCAGGGTGGCGCTCACGGGCGCGACAATAGCCGGTCGACGGCTACGTCATCCGGCCCTCGGGCAACAAGCGGACCGCGCTGACAACGCTTGTGTTGAATCAACACGAGCGGCGTTCAGTGCCCGTCGGAACGCGCGTCAGTCGCGGAGGAAGCTCGGGACGTCGATCTCGGTCTCCTCGCTGCGCGGACGCGGGTCGAAGCTCGGGACCGGCGACTCCGACGAGCTCGCCGCCGACGTCGTCGTCGCCGGCTCGACGCGCTTGCGCCGTGGCCGTCCGACGCCGAAGCCTGTGGCGATCACCGTGACCCGGACGTCTTCGCCGAGCGTCTCGTCGATCACGGCGCCGAAGATCACGTTGGCGTTCGGGTCGGCGTGGCCGGTGACGACTTCGGCCGCCTCGTTGACCTCGAAGAGGCCGATGTCCGACGGGCCGGTGATGTTGAGCAGCACGCCCGTCGCCCCGTCCAGCGTCGTCTCGAGGAGCGGCGACGAGACGGCGGCACTTGCCGCAGCCGTCGCACGACCCTCGCCGCGCGCCATGCCGATGCCCATCAGCGCCGAGCCGGCGTCGCGCATGATCGTGCGGACGTCGGCGAAGTCGAGGTTCACGAGACCCGGCACCGTGATGAGGTCCGTGATGCCCTGCACGCCCTGCCGGAGGATGTCGTCGGCCATGCGGAACGACTCGAGGATTGGCGTCGTCTTCTCGACCACCTGGAGGAGGCGGTCGTTCTCGATCACGATCAGGGTGTCGACGCGATCCCGGAGGTTCTGGACGCCGCCGTCTGCCTGATCCGCGCGGCGCCTTCCCTCGAATGCAAACGGCTTCGTCACGACACCGACCGTGAGCGCCTCGAGCTCGCGACCGAGCTCGGCCACCACCGGCGCCGCGCCCGTGCCGGTGCCGCCGCCCTCGCCCGCGGTGACGAAGATCATGTCGGCGCCCTTGAGCGCCTCCTTCAGCTCGTCGCGGCTCTCCTGGGCGGCTGCGAGCCCCACCTCGGGGTTCGCGCCGGCACCGAGGCCGCGCGTCGCCTTCGAGCCGATGTGGATCTTGACGTCGGCGTCCGTGTCGAGGAGCGCCTGCGCGTCCGTGTTGACGGCGATGAACTCGACGCCGGTGAGACCCGACTCGACCATGCGGTTGACCGCGTTGGTGCCGCCGCCGCCGACGCCGACGACCTTGATGACTGCGAGGTAGTTGCCGTTCTGGGTGCTCATCTCGACCTGCCTGAGGGTGAAGCTCTCATCGAGCTGCGGGATTGGCCTGAACCCCCGATTCGAAGCCAGGGTACGGACTCCTTGTCGACATTGTCAACGAAACCCTCAAGCCCCGCTGGAGGTCGCTGTCTCGACCTCTACTTGAGAGTCGAGGGTACGCGGGCCGGCGACCGGCCGGTCGGGGACGCTGACGTCCAGGTAGCCCGAGCCCGATGGGAGGACGCGCAGCACCCGGTCGGCGACCGCGAGTTTGAGGTCCACCTCACGCGTGTCTCCGAGGCGCAGCTCGAGCCCTGACCGGAGCCGCAGGGTCAGACCGTCGGTCGTCCGCACCGAGACGACGCGGCTCGGGAAGTGGACGCCGGCGAGCGGAGCCACGGCACGTACGGCCGTGACGAGATCTCCCTCGACGAACGCCCCCGGATCGAGCCGCACGTCCTTTGGCACCCAGATGCGCGCGAGGTCCGGCTTCACCGTGCGATCGACCCGCGACATCACCCGGCCGCGCCGGGAGACGACGAAGGATGCGGCCCCCTGGCGGACGACCGCAACGGGGCGCTCGGGCACGACCGCCACCCGGAGCGTGTGCGGATAGGCACGGTCGAAGCGGACCGACGCCACCGTCGGCAATGCCGCGACGTCGACTCGGGCCGATTCGAGGTCGAGACCGAACAGGCTCTGCCCGGCGCGGTCGCGCAGAGCGCGCTCCACCTGCCGCTCGACGCCCGGGCCGGCGCCACTCACGTCGATCGTGCGGACGGCGAACAGCGTCGTCTCGCGCGCGAGCACGAGGGCGAGAAGCACCGCTCCGAAGACCGCGAAGCCGACGAGCAGCGAGCGGCCGGACGGGACGAAGGGCGCAAGCTCGAGGCGATCACGGGAGTCCGCACGCGGGAACGGGACGACGACGCTCGCCGACCGCGTACGAGGCCGCTCGTTGCGCCCTGGTCGTCCCCTGCCGGCCACCGCCCTCTGTTCTGCGTGCGCCGGCGGTTTCCTGGCAAAGGACTTGCGAGGGTTCGTCACGCACCCGGCAGCGCCAGACCCCACAGCACGACCTCGTGCTGGAGATCGACGCCGTACTGCTCGCGCGCCCGTCGCCGTGCCTCCGCTATCAGGGCGAGGCAGTCGGCGCTCGTCGCACCGCCGGCGTTCTCGACGAAGTTCGCGTGTCGCGGAGAGATCACCGCACCGCCGATCCGGTGCCCCTTCAGTCCGCACTGCTCGAGCATGCGGCCGGCGCCGAGCTCGCCCGGCGGATTCTTGAAGACCGAGCCGCAGGTGCGCTTGTTCGTCGGCTGCGTCGCCTTGCGCCGCGCGACGAGGTCCGCGACGTCTGCCTTGATCTCGTCGACGGGCCGCGGCGACAGTCGATACTCGACGCGTGCGACGACCTGGCCGGGGCCGAGTTCGGAGTGCCGGTACGAGAGACCGAGCTCGTCGGCTGTGAGCCAGCCGCTCCCGTCGGCCGAGACGACGAGCGCCCGCTGGAGGATTGCGGCCCAGTCCGATCCATAGGCGCCGGCGTTCATCCGAACGCCGCCGCCGGCCGTGCCGGGGATCGCGCAGGCGAACTCCAGGCCGCCGAGGCCCGCCGACCGGGAGCGGTGGAGACAGACAGCGTTCGTCGCGCCGCCGCCCGCGCGCAACAGCTCGCCGTCGACCTCGACCGTCGCGAGATCCCCCGCGAGACGGACGACCAGCGCGTCGACGCCGCTGTCCGCGGCGAGCAGGTTCGAGCCGAGCCCGACCGCGACGACGTCCAGCTCGCGCTCGGACGCCCACCCGAGCGCCTCTTCCAGCTCGGCGAGCGACTCGGGCTGTGCGAATGCAGCTGCGGGGCCTCCTGTCCCAATCGTCGTCGACTTCGACAACGGATGGTCGGGCAGGATTCGCACGACCGTCATGCGCTCCGGGTGCTGCCGGGGAGCCCGGCCACGATCGCTCGCGCCGCTCGCCAGGGCTCCCCCACCCCGAGCGTGACGACGACGTCGCCGGGCCGGACGACATGCAACGCGAGAGCGGCGGCGTCGTCGAGCGTCGGCGCCCACATCCGCCGCGTCGGATCCGCGACCGCGTCGAGGACCAGCCGGCCGGTCACGCCTTCCCTCGGCGCGTCGCGACGCCCGACGAAGTCGGTCACGATCGCGATGTCGGCGAGCCCCAGCGCGTCCCCGAGCTCGCGATGGAGATGGCGCGTTCGCTCGACGACGTGCGGGACGTAGAGGGCGACGAGCCTGCCGTGCGTCCGTGCCCGAGCGGTCTCGAGCGCGGCACGGAGCTCGGTCGGGTTGTGCCCGTAGTCGTCGATCACCGTGACTCCGGCCCGCTCGCCGACGAGCTGGAAACGGCGGTCGGCGCCCGTGAAGCGCCCAAGAGCCGCCGCAGCCTCTCCGCGGTCGACGCCGACGCGGACGAGCGTCTCGAGCGCAGCGGCGGCGTTGCGGCGATTGTGCTCCCCGGGAACGGCGAGCACGAAGTCGACGGGCTCGAGCTCCCACCCGCGCACGACGTCCGGAACGTCCGCGAGCCAGGCCTCGATCGTCTCGGCGAGCTCGGCCGTCGACCCGTAGGCCGTGTGATGGTCGAGCTCGACGTTCGTCACCACCGCGACCCGCGGCCGCAGCGCGAACGCGGAGCGGTCCGACTCGTCGCCCTCGACGACCAGCCAGCCCGTCCCGGTACCGGCGTTGCCACCCAACTGCGGCACCACTCCTCCGACGATCCAGGCCGGGTCGTTCCCTGTCTCGCGCAGCACGAACGCGATCATCGCGGTCGTCGTCGTCTTGCCGTGCGCGCCGGTGACCACGATCGACGGTTGCGCTGCGACGAGCTCGGCGAGGAACGCCGCTCGCGGCGTGCCGTCGCAGCGCGAGAGATGAGCCGTCGAGACGACCGCCTCGAAGCCCTCGGGCGGCGCGGGATCGCCCCCGAGGTCGATCTCGACCCCCTCGAGCGTCTCCGTGAAGATCGTCTCCTGCGCGTCCCAGCCGCGGACATCCGCCCCCCAGGCGCGCGCGATGTTCGCGTACGCCGAGAGTCCCGAGCCGCCGATCCCGACGAAGTACAACCGGCGACCCGCCAGAGGCTTGTGGTGATTCACCACAAGCTCAGTCCCTTCCCCGGGCAAGGGCGACGAGCTCGTCCGCGATGAGATCCGCCGCGTCGGGTCGCGCGAGCGAGAGCATCCCCTCGCGCATCGCCGCGAGCCGCTCCGGTGCGGCAAGCAGCTCGTCCACGAGGGCGGGCACGCGGCCGACCTCCGCGTCCGGGACGATGATGGCGCCGCCGCCACGCTCGAAGTGGCGCGCGTTGAGCGTCTGGTGGTCGGCCGTCGCGTACGGGTACGGAACGAGGATTGCGGGTGTCCCTGCCGCCGCGAGCTCCCAGACCGTGCCGCCCGCGCGCGAGACTGCGAGGTCGACGCAGCGAAGGAGCTCACCGAAGTCGTCGGTTGCCTCCATCACGACGTAGTCGTCGCGGGCGATGCGTGACTGCACGAGCCCGAAGTCCCTTGCTCCGGCCTGGTGGATGATGGAAGGGCCCGATGACGCCCACGCCTCGCTCGCCATCGTGTTGATCGAGAGTGCGCCTGCGTACGCACCGAAGATCCCGACGACGGGGCCATCGGGCGGCAGGCCGAACAGCACGCGACCGGATTCGCGCGAGCCGGCAAGATGCGCACGGGGGATCGGCCGCCCGACGACCCGTACTTTCGCGCTGTTCCGTCCGGGTATCTCGTACGCGAGGAACAGGCGCCTGGCGAACGGGGCAGCCAACCGGTTCGCGAGCCCGAGGTGGGCGTCAGCTTCCGTCAGTGCCGCCGGGATTCCACGGAGGCGTGCCGCGAGCACCATCGGCCCGGCGACGTAGCCGCCGGCGCCGAGGACGACATCGGGCCGGCGGCGGGCGAGAATCCGCAAGCAGTGGGTGGGGGCGGCCGACGCGCGCCAGGCGGCACGAACCTGCGCCGCGCTCGGCCTCCGCGGGAGACCGGAGACGGGGAACGTGTCGAGCGGGAAGCCTGCTTCAGGCACCAGCCGCGACTCGACGCGGTCTGGCGTGCCGGCGAACGTCACCGTCAGTCCGCGTTCGCGGAGCGCTTCCCCGACCGCGAGCGCGGGCCGGACGTGACCGGCTGTTCCCCCGGCCGCGATCACGCACGCGAGCTTCGACGACGCGTTCATTCACCGCGATGTTAAGGAGCACTCCGACGCAGCAGAGCAGCACCAGGAGCGACGAGCCGCCGTAGGAGACGAACGGGAGCGGGATTCCCGTCAGCGGTGCGATCCCGAGCACGGCGGCGAGGTTGACCGCCGCCTGCCCGCAGATCAGCGTCGTGATGCCTGCCGCGAGCCGCTTGCCGAAGGGATCGCGGCACTGCAGGGCGACGCGGAAGCCCGCCCAGGCAAAGACGGCGAACGCCGCGATCACGAGCGCCGAGCCGACGAACCCGAGCTCCTCGCCGACGACGGCGAAGATCATGTCGGTGTGCGCCTCGGGCAGGAAGTTGACCTTCTGGATCCCTTGCCCGAGGCCCTCGCCAGTGATGCCGCCCGAGCCCATCCCGATCATCGCCTGGACGTTCTGGAACCCCGCCCCCTGCGCGTCCTTCCACGGATCGAGGAAGCTGAACAGCCGCTCGCGCCGGTACGGCTCCATCCAGATCGCGAGCGCGCCGGCGCCGAGAGCGAGCGTGGCAGTCAGCGCGAACAGCCGGAACGGCACGCCGGAGACGAGCAGGACGCCGGCGATCATCACGAAGAGCGCGATCGTCGTCCCGAGGTCGGGCTCGATCACGATCAGGGCGCCGAAGACGACGACGACTATTCCCACCGGCTTGAGCAATTCGCCGAGCGTCGTCGGCACGGGGCGCCGCGAGAGGACGGCGCACGCCCAGACCAGCACCGCGAGCTTCGCGACCTCGGCCGGCTGGATGCTGATCGGCCCGACGAGGAACCAGCGCTGCGCGCCGTTGATCGACGGCGCGATCGCCAGTACGGCGATGCATCCGACGAACGCGACGGCGAGAAGGAGCGGTGCGAGCGGCCGCAGGGCGTGGTAGTCGACTCGCGTGAACACGGCGAGCAGGACGAGGCCCGCCACGGCGTAGAGGCCCTGCTTGATCAGGAACCGCATCGGATCGCCCTCGCCGAGCGCGGCGGACGCGGACGTGGCGCTGAAGACCATCACGAGCCCGAACGCGACGAGCCCGAGCGTGACCAGGATCAGGAGCCGCTGCTCGAGCTGCCCTCGGTCCGCGCGGCGTCTGGTCCCCACCCTCGGAGGTTCTCCACCAGACGGCGGAATTCCTCCCCGCGGTGCTCGAAGC
>DASUZN010000074.1:0-4812 GCA_036376855.1 Gaiella sp.
GCCTGGGCGACCGCGCGGACGGTCGCGGAGCCGACGACGATCTGGGTCCCCGCAGGAAGGCCCTCGTGCTCGGCGATCAGCCTGACGCGGAGCCCCGTCACCGTGCTCTCCGCCGAGCGCGGCACGTCGGACGTCGAACGCGTCGACGAGAGCACGTCGAGCGTTCCCCAGTCCGCGAGCGGAAGCTGGACGTTGCCGCTCGGCGTGACGGCCTGGCCGAGCACCGTCAGGCCGGTGATCGTCGATGTGCCGACGTCGCCCGTCGCACCGGCCGTCCCCGCGGCTGCCCCGGCGCGCACGTCGACGGCGTCCGCCGTGATCTCGCCTGCGAACACCGAGATCGCGAGCGCCTTGACGACTCCTTCGGCGGCGGACGACGTCCCGGATTGGGCGGTCGAGGTCGCCGTCGACGTGCCGACGCGCAGGACGGAGCCGTCGGGCGGGTAGGCGAAGGCGCCGCCGCCGCTCGCGGTCGGCGGGGCGACGACGGGGCTCGTCGCCCCGCCTGCCTGGCCGGGCACGACGACCTGGGCGACGAGCGCACTGGCCTGAGTGTCGCCGTCGGCTCGTGGCGAGGATGCCGCCGAGGCAATGCCGACGACGACGACGGCGAGAACGAGCACGACTGAGGCGCGGGCGGCTCTCACGATCCGTCAGGGTAGCGCCGCTCCTGGCGGACGGTCCGGACGGCGAGCTGCGCCGCGACGCCGATCACGAGCACGCCGAACAGCCGTCGCAGGAGGTTCTCGTCGATCCGGGTCGCGATCTGCACGCCCACCTCGGCGCCCAGGACGGAGACGACGCCGACGACGAGCGCGGCGCGGACCCTCAGGTTGCCGTACGCACGCTGCCGCCATGCGCCGACCGCGGCCGTGGGAACGATCGCGAGGAGCGAGGTAGCGGATGCCTCCACCTGCCCGAGCCCGAGCAGGACGAGCGTCGGCACGAAGAGAATCCCGCCGCCGACGCCGAACATGCCGGACAGCATCCCGGCGCCGAGGCCCAGGGCGATCGCGGCCACGATGGTCCAGGTCGTCATCCGAGGATCAGCCATGTGCCGATGACGACCAGCAGGCCCGCGAGCCCCAGCGTCAGCGCGCTGCCCGATACGCGTTGCTGCAAGTGGGTTCCGAGCAGCGCTCCCGCGACGGCGGGAATGCCGACGAGCGCCGCGTACCACGGGCGCACCTCGCCGCGCGCGGCATAGAGGACGACGCCCGCCGTCGCGGTGACGAGAATCGCGCCGAGCGAGGTGGCGGCCGCGGCATGCGTGGGGAACGCGACCAGCGCGACCAGCAGTGGGACGACGACGATGCCGCCGCCGACCCCGAAGAGGGTCGAGAACACGCCGGCGACGAGGCCGATCAGCGCCAGCCGAGCGGTCATGGAACGCCGTTCGCAGCGCAGCGCTCGTATCCTGGTCGGTGATGGCCGACGACCCGCTCCGTCTGCTCGCCGCGGAGCCCGAGCGGGCCGCCGTCCTGCTCGACGTGGACGGCACCCTCGCGCCCATCGCCGAGCGGCCCGAGGACGCGCGCGTCCCGGAGGAAGCGCGGGGAGAGCTCGCTCGGCTCGCCGAGCGCTATGCGCTCGTCGCGTGCGTCAGCGGTCGTCCACGCACCGAGGTCGAGCGGATGGTCGGCGTGCAGGGAGTAGCGATCGTGGGCGAGCACGGCCTAGAGCTCGCGCCGGAGGCGGCGGCCTGGGCGGACCGCGTCGCCGAGTTCGCCCGCGGCGTCGACTGGCCGGCGGAGCGAAAGCCACTCTCGGTCTCGTTCCACTTCCGGCGCGCCGACGACGAGGCCGCGGCACGCGCGTATCTCACGCGGGTCGCCGCAGCGGCGGAGACGGAGGGCCTCGTGCCCCGCTGGGGCCGCATGGTGCTGGAGGTGCGGCCCCCCGTCGACGCGGACAAGGGGACCGCGGTGCGGGCGCTTGCAGCCGGGGCGGGAGTGCGGCGCGCGCTCTACGCGGGCGACGACCGCACCGACGTCGACGCCTTCCACGGCCTCGACGGCCTCGAGCTCGGGGTCCGCGTGGCGGTCGGGTCGGCCGAGGCGCCGTCCGAGCTGCTCGCCGCCGCAGACCTCGTCGTCGACGGGACGGACGGGGTGCTCGAGCTGCTGCGCCGTCTCTGAGGGGCCGTCACCGAGAGGGCTCGTCGGCCCACCAGCCCTGCTCGATCTCGGCGTCGTTGTCCTCGGCCACCGGTGCGCCGACCGCGAGGACCTGCATCCCGTCCGGCCCGGCCTCGCTGCAGCGCCAGACGCCCGGCCCGACCCGAACCATGTCTCCCTCCGCGAGCTCGAGGATCTCGTCGCCGATCTTCATCCGACCGCTGCCGCGCAGGACGACGTAGACCTCCTCCTGGTCCCGGTGCGTGTGCCCGAACGGGACGCGGAAGCCCGGCGCAAGGGTCTCGCGCGAGACGCCGACGACTTTGCTGCCGAGCGGGCGCCCCCCGAAGCGGGCCTCGAGGCTCGGCGAAAGGCCGAACTTCACGGCGGTGTCCTCGACGTCTTCGATGTTGACCTTCGTGTATGCAGCCATGTCGCGATCGTAGAGGCCGCGGCCCGCGGCGCGCCCACCGAGCTTCCGTTCACGGGCTCTCGTAGCGCGAGAGCGTCACCGCGCCCTGCGAGGCCGACGAGACGAGCGTCGCGTAGTTCGCGAGCGCGCCACGGCGATAGCGTGGCTCCGGCTCCGTCCACTCGGCGAGACGGGCGGCCAGCTCGTCCTCGTCGAGCTCGACGTCGAGCACGTGGCGGTCGACGTCGATCACGATCGTGTCGCCCTCGCGCAGCGCCGCGAGCGGGCCACCCTTCGACGCCTCGGGAGCGACGTGGCCGACCATGAACCCGTGCGTCGCGCCGGAGAAGCGGCCGTCGGTGATCAGCGCAACGGAGTCGGAGAGGCCCTCGCCGACGATCGCACCGGTGACGTGGAGCATCTCGCGCATGCCCGGCCCGCCGTGCGGGCCCTCGTAGCGGATCACGACGACGTCGCCCGCGACGATCCCACCGGCCTTGACGGCCGCGAAGCACTCCTCCTCCGAGTCGAAGATGCGGGCCGGCCCCCGATGGACGGTGCGGTCGTGGCCGGCGAGCTTGACTGCGCAGCCCTCCGGGGCGAGGTTCCCGTAGAGGACGGCGACGCCGCCGCGGGCCTTGAGCGGCGTCTCGATCGGGAGGACCACCGTCTGGCCGGCGGTCTCGACGGCGCCATCGGCGTGCTCGCCGAGCGTCTTCCCGTCGACCGTCGTCGCGTCGTCGTGCAGCAGACCGGCCTTCTTCAGCTCACGCGCGACGAGCGCGACGCCGCCGGCCGCGTACACGTCGTTCGCGTGCCAGCGGCCCCACGGCTTCATGTCCGCGACGATCGGCGTCCGCGCAGAGATGCGCTCGAAGTCGTCGATCGTGAAGTCGATCCCGAAGTCGCGCGCGATCGCGACGAGGTGCAACACGGCGTTCGTCGAGCCGCCGGTGGCCGCCACCGACGCGACGGCGTTCTCGAAGGACTCCTTCGTCACGAACGAGCGTGGCGTCACGTCGTCCCTGACGAGCTGCACGATGAGCCGGCCGAGCTCATAGGCCGCCTCTTCCTTCGCGCGGTGCATGGCGGGGATGCCGTTCGTGCCGAAAGGGGAGAGCCCGAGGAAGTCGAGGATCGTCGACATCGTGTTGGCCGTGAACTGGCCGCCGCACGCGCCTGCGCCCGGGCACGCGACCGACTCGAGCTCGTGGAGATCTGCGTCGGACAGCTTCCCGGCCGCGTGCGCCCCGATGCCCTCGTACACGTCGCCGATCGAGACCTCGCGCTGCCGGTACAGGCCCGGCGCGATCGAGCCCGTGTAGGAGACGATCGCCGGGATGTCGAGCCGTCCGACGGCCATCGCCGCACCGGGGTTCGTCTTGTCACAGGCGACGAGCATCACGAGGCCGTCGAACAGATGGCCGCGCGCGACGAGCTCGATCGAGTCCGCGATCGCCTCGCGCGAGATCAGGGAGGCACGCATGCCCGACGTGCCCATCGAGACACCGTCCGAGACTGCGATCGTGTTGAACTCCATCGGGGTGCCGCCGGCGTCGCGGACGCCCCGCTTGACGTGGACGGCGAGGTCACGCTGGTTGAGGTTGCACGGCATCGTCTCGATCCACGTCGTGCCGACGCCGACGATCGGCTTCGCGAGATCCTCGTCCGTGAAGCCCGTGCCCTTCAGCATCGCGCGCGCGCCGGCCCGGTCGGGGCCGTCGGTCAGGGCGGCGCTGCGGCGCTTCGCGGGATCGGACGGCGTGTCGTAGGCGGTTGTCACGTTGGATCTCCTCGCTCGATCGGGTTGGACGGGTTGCGGCACCACTCGCTGAAGGATCCGGGATAGAGCCTCACGTCCTCGCGTCCGGCGAGGACGAGCCGCTGGGCGATCACGGCTGCGGTCACGCCCGAGCCGCAGTACGCGGCGATCTCGGGCGGCTTGGTCGAGTCCGCCGGGAGCTGCTCCTCGAAGAACGTGTTCCGCGCGCCGGGGATCCTCCCGGCGACTGGATCGAGCGGCTCGACGTCGCCGCGCCAGCGCTCGGGCGCCCGGGCATCGAGCAGGACGAGCGAGGGGTCGTCGAGGCGCGCCAGGATCTCTTCCGCGTCGATCAGGTCGTCGTCGCGGACGTGGGGCACGAACGCCGCCCGCTCGACGCGGGGGTCGTCGGTCCCGAGCGGGCCTGCGTAGGCACGAACGTCGAACGTCCCCGCCGCGTCGTGGCCGAGGTGGCGGAGGAGCCACCAGCAGCGCGCGGCCCACCCCGTGCCCTCGTCGTA
>DASUZN010000075.1:0-4775 GCA_036376855.1 Gaiella sp.
CCTGCCGCGAGCGACGCCCCAGGAACGTGAGCAAGCTCAATTCCCGCCTCCGTGGACGCCGAGGAGACGGCGGACGTGCTCCGGGTCGGCGAGCAGCTCTGCGGCAGGCCCCGCGTGGACGACGCGGCCCCCATCGAGGACGACGACGTCGCGAGCGAGACGTTGCACGACGGGCAGGTTCTGCTCGACGAGGACGATCGTCGTCAGCTCGGCGGCACGCTCGAGCGCAGCGGCAACCTCGGTCACGAGGAGCGGCGCGAGCCCCTTCGTCGGCTCGTCGACGAGCAAGAGCTCGTTGCGGTTGAGGAGCGCACGGGC
Organism: Gaiella sp.; assembly: GCA_036376855.1. GTDB lineage: Bacteria > Actinomycetota > Thermoleophilia > Gaiellales > Gaiellaceae > Gaiella. The sequence goes on from DASUZN010000075.1 coordinate 319, forward strand.
GATCGCAACCATCTGCTGCTGGCCGCCCGAGAGTGTCCCGGCGCGCTGTGCAGCGCGCTGGCGGAGCTCCGGGAAGAGCTCGTACACGAGCTCGTAACGCGGGTCGGGGCCCCGCTCGGCGAGCCGGAGGTTCTCCTCGACGGTCAGACCGGCGAAGACGTCGCGATCCTCGGGCACGTAGCCGACCCCGCGCCGCACGACGGCGTGCGTCGGCAGCCGCGTGACGTCCTCGCCGCCGAGTGAGATCGCGCCGCGGGATCTCGGAACGAGTCCCATCAGGGCACGCATCGTCGTCGTCTTGCCGACGCCGTTGCGGCCGAGCACGGCCGTCACGCCGTCCGCGGGCACGTCGAACGAGATCCCCTGCAGGACGTGTGACTGCCCGAGGTAGACGTGCAGGTCGCGGACGGAGAGCGCGGTGCGCTCGGCTGTGGCCGTGGTTGTCAAAGCGGCTCCCCGAGGTACGCGGTCTGGACGGTCTCGTCCGCCATCACGCGCTCGGGCGTGTCGAAGGCGAGCAACGACCCGTGGTGCATCACCGCGATCCGCTCGGCCAGGCCGACGACGACCTCCATCCGGTGCTCGACCATCAGCACCGTCCGCCCCTCCTCCGAGTGAACGGAGCGGATCACCTCGACCAGGCCGTCCACGTCCTCCACGGAGGCGCCGGCCATCGGCTCGTCGAGCAGGATCACGCGCGGGTCGCCCGCAAGCAGCATCGCGATCTCGAGCTTGCGCTTGTCGCCGTGCGAGAGCATCCCCGCGGGCCACGCCGTCCGTCCGGCGAGCCCGACCTTCGCGAGCGCGTCCCCCGCACGCTCGAGAGCCGGCCGGTAACCGGCCGCGCGCCGGGCGAGGTTGAGCGTCCCGCCGAGCTTCGCCTCGGCGGCGAGCCGGACGTTCTCGCCGACGGAGAGGAGTGGGAAGACGCTCGAGACCTGGAACGAGCGCCCGAGCCCGGCCTGCGTCCGCCGGTGCGGCGGGTCGTGCGTGACGTCCTTCCCGTCGAGCTCGATACGCCCGGCGGTCGGGCGGATCGTCCCGGAGAGCAGGTTGAAGAGCGTCGTCTTCCCTGCCCCGTTCGGGCCGATGATGCCGACGAGCTCGCCCTCCCGGACCTCGAGCGAGACATCGGCGACGATGCGTGCGCCGCCGATGTCGAGCCCGAGGTCGCGGGTGGCGAGGATCGGAGCCTGCGTGGACACGATCCCGTCTGGAGGTGCCTCTAGCCGAACTTCTTCTCCGGAGGCGCCGTGTAGCGCGCGCGGAGCGCCTTCGTCGGCACCGAGTTCCACTTCCCGTTCTTCTCGACGAGCTTGACCTGGAACATGGGCTGCAGCATGGAGTGGTCGGACGCGCGGATCGTCTGCTGACCCTTCGGGCCGGTGAAGCTCCAGCCCTCGAGCGCGGAGATCATCTTGCCGACATCCGTCGGCGAGCCCTTCGTCACGGCGCGAACGATCATCTGCCCGGCGACGAACCCGTCCGGCGTGAACAGGTCGGGCACCTGGTTGCGCTTCTTCATCGAGTTGACGAGGAAGTCGTTGACCTTGTTCTTCGGCGCGTTGTAGACGTAGTGCGAGAGGAACGAGATCTTCGACGCACTTGGGCCGAACGTCGGGTAAGACGCCCGCAGGTCGAGCCCCGTGACGACCTTGTCGACACTCGAGAACACACCCTGCTGGTCGAGCGACCGCCAGAGCGCGGGCGCGGTGGTTCCGGCCCAGGCGATGAAGAGCAGATCAGTCTTCTGTTGCTTGACCTGCTGGGCGAACGGGGTGAAGTCCTGCGCCGAGAGCGGCACCAGGATGCGGTTCACCTTCTGGCCGCCGAGGTTCCCCATCACCTGCTGGACGGCGAGGTAGTTGCCGAGCCCGAACGCGGAGTCCTGTGCGAGGACCGTGACGTTCTTGCCGGCGCCGCCGCCGAGGTACGAGCTCGCGGCGAGCACGTCCTGGTAGCTCTGCCGGCCCGAGCGGAACGTATTGCGGTTGATCCCGGTGACCGCGTCGGACGCCGCAGGCCCGGAGATGTAGAGGATCTTGTTCTGGTCGGCGAGCGGGGCGAGCTGCAGGGCGATGCCGGACGACACCGTCCCGGCGATGATCTTGTACCCCTTGCCGATCAGGTCCTTCGCGCCGGCGACCGCCTTGACGGGGTCGGTGCCGTCGTCCACGAGCGTCAGCTCGATCTTGCGGCCGTTGACGGCGTTGGTTCCCTTGGTCGCGTACGCGAGCCCGTAGCGGAGCCCCTGGATGTACTCCGCTCCGTAGGCGGCGAGCAGCCCCGTACGGGAGTAGACGATGCCGACCTTGATCGGCGCGGACGCGGTCGGAGCCGCGTCGGCGCCTCGCGCCGTCGCTCCGAGAGCAGCCATCGTCGCGACTCCGGCGACGAGCGCTGCGAGCTTGTACCACCGCTGCATGTGACCCTCCATTGGACGTGTCCGGGCCTAGAACCTGAGACCCGATTCAGGTGTCTTATAGCGCGTATCCGCGGCGGAGGCAAGGGTGTGGTGCGCACCCGTCTTGCCCCGGCCGCCGACGGCACCGGAGATTGAGACGACGGTCGAGAGATGCGGGTTGGGTCGGTGCCGCGCTCAGGCTGCGTCGAGCTCGGCGACGAGCGGCGCGGTGTCGAGCGGGTCGAAGCCGATCCGCTCCGCGATCTGCTCCGTCGTCGGCCGCGTGCCCTCGCGGAAGAGGCCGCGTAGGAGCGCCCCCGTCTCGGGCCGGCGCCACCAGTCCTCCCCCACCTCGCGGCGCAGGTGCGCGCGGAGCTGGGCGGAGCGGATCCAGGCCCGCAGGTAGTCGGCCGAGTAGAAGCCGGCGTCCATGTCGGCGAGATGGTTCGCGGCCGGGTACCGGACACCCGTTGCGGCGGTGAGCCGCTCCTCGTACCCGTCCGGTGTGCCTCCGTCCGTCGGGAAGCGCGTCCAGAAGTCCATCTCGTACCCGAGCTTTGCCGAGTAGCGGCGGAAGAGAATGGTGTTCGAGAACCGGGCGGCGTCTGCGTTCTCGCGCGCCTCGTCGTTCGAGAGACCGAAGTGCTCCGCGTGCCAGCCCGGCTCGCCCGAGATCGAGTCGAGGAGGAACGAGTAGATCTCCGTGAGGGCGTGGTCACGAGCGAGGCGGCGGAACGCGAGCGGCAACGCCGGGTCGCAGGCGGCGTAGTGGAGCGCGTGCCCTGCCTCGTGCAGGAACGCCTCGTAGTCGTGCAGCCCTCCCTGCGCCCGCGTGATCAGGTGGACGACCCGCGGCGGATCGGCGGCGATCACGCAGGCTCGCGGCGACTTCTGCGGCCGGTCCTCGAGATCGGGTCGGATCCCCTGCTCGGCCTCGAGATCGAACCCGAGTGCCGCGAGCGTGGCGAGACAGACGGGAACGCTCCGCTCCTTCGTGTACGTCGCCTCGAGCGGCGAGAGACGCCGGATCCACGCCATGTGGGCGTGCGCCGGCGTCGCCTCGCGGTCGGGCCCGAGCAGGCGGTCGAGCCACCGCTCCCGCTGCGGCGTGAACGCCGGCGTGCTCTCGACCCGTGCGCGGTCGACGGCGTCGAGAATCGGGCGCAGCGGGACGGCCTTCTCGGCTTCGTTCCGCGCGACGGGGTCGGCGATCCCCGTGACGTCGGCCTCGAGCTCGTTCCTGGCGGCGAGGAGCGAGCGGCGCTCGTCGTTGAAGGAGGCCGACACCTCGAGCACGGCTGCCCCGAGGGCGTCGCGGTCCGCGTAGGCGGGCTCGACGGCCAGGCGCGCCTGGGCCGACCGCAGTGGAAGCTCGTCGTTGCCCCAGGGAACGCGGGCGGCGAGGAGCGCGTTCTCGAGCGCATCCTCGCGTTCGGCGAGCTCGCGGTCGACGATGCCTTCCTGGCAGGTGAGGCGCAGGCGGGCGATCTCCTCGTGGTCGTCGACCGTCGCCCCCGTCTCGGCGCCTGCGAGCCTCTCGAGCTGGTCGCGCGTGAAGAGGTCTGCGTAGCGCGCGACGATCGCTGCCTGCTCGGACGTCTCCTTCTCCCCCACGCGGACCGCCCGCGCCTCCTCGGAGCGTTCCTGGAGGTACGTATCGAGACGTCTCTGGAATGCCTGCGGGTCGAGCGCGCTCATGCTGCGACCTCGGCACCGCGCCGCAACCGGGCAAGGGACGTGTCGCGGCCGAGCAGCTCGAGCGACTCGTAGAGCCCCGGCGAGACGCGGGAACCGGTGATCGCCACCCGGATCGGCGCGTACACCGTCCGCGGCTTCTCGCCGAGCTCGGCGCAGAGCTCTTTGAGCCGCGTCTCGATCGCGGCGGCGGACCACGGCTCGGTCGCGGCGAGTGCCTCGTCCGCGGCACGGAGGATGCGAGGGTCGAGGTCGTCCGCCGGCGGAGCGACGTCCTCGAAGAGGAACCCGGCGAAGTCGGGAAACTCGCCGAGGCGCCCGATCTTCTCCTGCACGAGCGGCGCCGCCGCCCGGATCC
>DASUZN010000076.1:0-4411 GCA_036376855.1 Gaiella sp.
GCGCGAAGGCCAACCCCGACCGCTCGCTGACCGGCTTTCTCCCCGAGGACGCGGAGCTCGTGAAGAAGGAGGAGTCCGCCTCCCATCTCACGCTCACGGGTCGCCAGAAGATCATCCTCGGGATCACGACCTTCACGTTCGCGCTGCTCGTGTTCTCCGTCATTCCCTGGGACTCGATCTTCGACCTGAGCGTCGAGGTCGACCCGGTCACGCACGTGCCTCTCCCGAACGATCCGTGGTGGAACCTCGGCTGGTGGTTCCCCGAGCTGATCGCGCTGTTCCTCGTCGCGTCCGTCGTCGTGGGGCTCGTGGCGGGCTTCTCCGAGAAGCAGATCACCGGGAACATCGCGCGGGGCTTCGGCGACTTCATCGGGGCGGGCGTCGCGGTCGTGCTCGCCCGCGGCGTGACCGTGATCCTGAACAACACGCAGACGATCGACACGATCCTGAGCTGGATGGAGAACGCGGTGAGCGGCACGTCCGCCGTCGGCTTCGTCGGCCTCGTGTTCTTCATCAACACGGGCATCGCGTTCATCATCCCCTCGTCGTCCGGCCACGCGACGCTCGCGATGCCGCTGCTCGCGCCGCTCGGCGACTTCGCGGACGTGTCGCGGCCGCTCGTCGTCACGGGCTGGAGCTGGGGCGCGGGGATCGCGCGGTTCGTCACGCCGACGAGCGCCGTCGTGATGGCGGGCATCGCGCTCGCCGGCGTCCGCTACGACCGGTGGATCCGGTTCATCCTGCCGCTGATGGTGATCCTCGCCGTCGTGAGCGTCGTCATGCTCGGGATCGCGGCAGCGCTCGAATGAGCGGCGCGGAAGCACCCCGTGCGTGACGTCCTCTTCGGGCTGCTCGCGATCGCCGCGGGGGCGGTCTTCTGCTTCGCCGGCTTCGTCGCCTTCCGTTTCGTGATCCCGCTGTGGGGCGCGTTCGTCGGGTTCGCGCTCGGCGCGGGCATCGTTGCGACGGCCGGCGACGGCTTCCTCCGCACAGGCCTCTCGTGGCTCGTGGGGCTCGCGGTGGCGCTCGTCTTCGCGCTGCTCGCCTATCTCTTCTACGAGGTCGCGGTCGTCCTTGCGATGGCCTCGATCGGGATCGCGCTCGGGACGAGCCTGATGGTCGCAATCGGCGTCGACTGGACGTGGGTGATCGCGATCGCCGCGGTCGCGGCGGGAATCCTGCTGGCCGTGCTCGCGATCGCCGTGGACCTCCCGCTCGTCCTCCTGATCGTCCTTTCGGCGTTCGGCGGCGCGAGCGCGATCACCGCCGGCCTGATGCTCCTCTTCGGCACGATCGACACGGCGGACTTCGACCACGATCGGGTCACGGCGGAGGCCGGAGACCAGTGGTGGTGGTACGTCGTCTACCTCGTCCTCGCGATCGCGGGCGTCGTCATCCAGTCGCGCGCCGCAGCGGGCCTGACGCGCTCGCTACGCGAGACCTGGGACGCCGAGCGAAGCGGCGCGACAGCACGCCCGGCCGGCACCTGACGACGACCCGGTATACGTCCGGCGCACGACGGACGGTATGAGCGACTCCACCATCACCTTCCTGATCCTCGGCGTGACCGTCGCCGTCTTCGTCTGGGACCGGCTGCCGGTCGGCGTCGTCGCGTTCGGCGTGGCCCTCTCCCTGTGGGCGACCGGTGTGCTCACGCTCGACCAGTCGCTCGCCGGGTTCGGCGACCAGACCGTGATCTTCATCGCCGCCCTGTTCATCGTCAGCGAGTCGCTCGACGCGACCGGAGTCACCGCGTGGGCGGGGCAGCAGCTGATCGCCGTGGCGGGAGATAGCCGCACGCGCGTGGTCGTCTCGATGATGGTTCTCGTCGCGGTCGTCACGGCCCTGATCAGCGTGAACGGCTCGGTCGCGGCACTCCTTCCGGTCGTCGCCGTGATGGCGATCCGGCTCAGGATGTCCCCGTCGCAGCTCCTGATGCCACTCGCCTTCGGCGCCCACGCGGGGTCTCTCCTCGCCCTCACCGGGTCGCCGATCAACGTGATCGTCTCCAACGCGGCCGACGACGCGGGGGTCGGCCGCTTCGGGTTCTTCTCGTTCGCGCTGATGGGCGTGCCGCTCGTTGTCGGCACGATCGCGATCGTCGCGCTCTTCGGCAGGCACCTGCTCCCCGAGCGACAGCCACGCACGATCACCCGCGACTTCGGGAACCTCGCACGGACGCTCGTCGAGCAGTACCGGCTGGACGACGAGCCGGAGTCGCTGATCGGGCGTCAGTCGGGGGTCGCCGAGGTCGTCGTGCCGCCGCGCTCCGGCCTGGTCGGCGAGACCATGTTCCCGGGGATGGTGACCGACAGCGGCGATCTGGTCGTGCTCGCGATCCAGCGCAAGGGCGAGGAGCTCGCCGGCGAGACGGAGCTCCATGTCGGCGACACGCTGCTCCTCCAGGGCGACTGGCAGGCGCTCGAGTACCACCTCGACGACCCGGACGTGCTCGTGGTCGACGACCCGGCGCTCGTGCGCCGGCAGGCAGTGCCGCTCGGACACGGAGCCCCCCAGGCGCTAGTGATCCTCGCCGGCATGGTGATCCTGCTCGTCGCGGGCCTCGTCCCACCGGTGGTTGCCGGGCTCCTCGCCGCGGGCGCACTCGTGCTCTCCGGCGTGCTCACGGTCGAGCAGGCATACCGCGGCATCTCGTGGACGACGGTGATCCTCGTCGCCGGGATGATCCCGCTCTCGACCGCGATGGTGGCGAGCGGCGCCGCCGAGAAGCTGGCGGACGCGCTGGTGGACGCGGTCGGCGGGGCGGGCCCGCACGTGCTCGTCCTCGGGCTCGTGCTGCTCGTCTTCGCGCTCGGACAGCTCATCTCCAACACGGCCACGGCGCTGATCGTGATCCCGATCGCGCTCTCGTCGGCGGCGGAGCTCGATGTTTCCCCGAAGCCACTCCTGATGGCGGTCTGCGTCGCGGCCGCCGCTGCGCTCCTCACCCCGGTCGCAACCCCTGCGAACCTGATGGTGATGGGGCCGGGGGGCTACCGGTTCGGCGACTACTGGAAGCTCGGCCTGCCTCTGCTCGCGCTGTATGGGCTCGTCGCCGTCTTCCTCGTCCCTCTGGTCTGGTCGTTCTGACGTGGACATGACGAGCGGCGGCGGCAGCGAGCACGGCGGCTCCGGCAAGCGGGGGCGCGGATTCGCCTGGCTCGGGTCGCCGCTCGCACGCAAGCAGGCGACACACGGGATCTACATCGAGATCGTGGTGCTCGCGGTGATCCTCGCGCTCGAGAACAAGCGCGCATCCGACAGCGACATCGTCTCGACGATCGTCGCGGCGATCGTCGTCGTCGTTCTCGCCGACCTCTACGCCTACTACATCGGGAGCATGATCGGAGACGGCCGGCGCCCGACCCGGACAGAGCTCAGGGAAGCAGCGACCGGCGAGGCCGGCGGGCTCGTTGCGACGGTGCCGCCGGTCGCCCTGCTGATGCTCGGCGTCGCCGGCGTGATCGGTCTCCAGACGGGCTTCACGCTCGCAAAATGGGCCGGCGTCGTGATGATCGGCGTCTACGCGCTGGTCGCGCACCGCCGTGCGGGGCTGAGCTTCCGTCAGAGCCTGCCGGCCACTGTCTTCCTCCTGCTCGTCGGGCTCGGTCTCGTCGGCCTGAAGTATCTCGTCCACTGACGCCACGCGATAACGTAGACCCCGAGTTCTCGAACCAGGGAGGCATCATGAGCACGCTGCGCGACGACGAAATCCAGACCATCGAGGCCGGCAAGCGCTTCGACCCGCAGGCGGACGCGGACGGGGACGACACCGACGGGACCGACGGCGATTCCGACGACACCGACGGGACCGATGGCGGCGACGCCGACGCGGACGACTCGGACGCCGCGTAAGACCTCGCAGGCGGCGCTCGCGCGCTGCCTCGACCCGGTCGACGCGGAGACGTTCCTCGCCGAGCACTGGGAGCAGCGTCCGCTCGTCGTGCCGCGCGACGAGCCGGGCCGCTTCGACGACCTCCTCTCCGAGGCGGACGTCGAGCGGCTCGTCTGCTCCACGGCGATCCGCTACCCGGGCTTCCGGCTCGTCCGCGAGGGCAGCCAGCTCTCCGTCGGCGCCTACACGTCGGAGGTCTCCTGGCGCCCGCCCTTCACGGGCACGGCGGACGTCCCGCGCGTCGTCGCCGAGTGGGAGGCGGGCGCAACGATCGTCCTCCAGGCGCTGCACCTCAACTGGCACCCGCTCGCCGTCTTCTGCCGCCTGCTCGAGGACGCGCTCGGCCGCGGCGTACAGGCGAACTCGTACTACACGCCGAGCGGCTCACAGGGCTTCGGCGTCCACCACGACACGCACGACGTGCTCGTCCTCCAGGTGGCGGGTGAGAAGCGTTGGAAGCTCTACGACCCGCTGCTCGAGCTACCGCTCAAGCACCAGCGCTACTCGAGCTCGCTC
>DASUZN010000077.1:0-4072 GCA_036376855.1 Gaiella sp.
GCGAGCGCGTGCGACGACTCGAGGGCGGGGATGATGCCCTCCGTCCGCGTCAGGCGCTCGAAGGCGTCGAGCGCCTCGTCGTCCGTGCACGGCACGTACGTCGCGCGACCGGTGTCCCGGAGCCATGCGTGCTCCGGCCCGACGCCCGGGTAGTCGAGCCCCGCCGAGATCGAGTGCGTGTCCGCTATCTGGCCGTCCTCGTCGGCGAGCACCGACGAGCGCGACCCGTGGAGGACACCGGTGCGACCGGTGCCGAGCGACGCCGCTCCGGCGGCCTCGACGCCGATCAGGCGGACGTCGTCGTCGACGAACCCGGCGAACATTCCGATCGCGTTCGACCCGCCGCCGACGCACGCGACGACAGCTTCCGGAAGTGCGTTCTCCGCCTCGAGCAGTTGCGCGCGGGCCTCGCGTCCGATCACCGACTGCAGCTCACGGACGAGCTCGGGGTAGGGAGCAGGCCCGACACATGACCCGATCACGTAGTGCGTCGTCTCGACGTTCGTGATCCAGTCGCGAATCGCTGCGCTCGTCGCCTCCTTGAGCGTTCGCGTCCCCGTCTCGACCGGCTCCACGGACGCGCCGAGGAGGCGCATCCGCTCGACGTTCGGCGCCTGCCTGCGCATGTCCTCGGAGCCCATGAACACCACGCACTCGAGCCCGAACCGTGCGCATGCCGTTGCGGTCGCGACGCCGTGCTGGCCCGCGCCGGTCTCGGCGATGATCCGGCGCTTCCCGAGCCGCCCGGCGAGGACGACCTGGCCCAGGGCGTTGTTGATCTTGTGCGCGCCGGTGTGGTTCAGGTCCTCGCGCTTCAGGTACACGCGTCGGCCCGGAGCGAAGCGCTCGACGAGCGTGATCGGGGACGGGCGCCCGACGTACGTCCGGCCGAGCTCGTCCAGCTCCGCGCGATACGCGGGATCGTCCTTCGCCTCGTTCCAGGCCGCGGTGAGCTCCTCGAGCGCGGGGATCAGCGTCTCGGGGACGTACCGACCGCCGTACTCGCCGAACGTCTCCTCGAGGGCGGTCAACTGCGCGCCGCCTCCACGTAAGCGCGCACGCGGGCGTGGTCCTTGACCCCCGGCGCCACCTCCAGCGACGACGATGCATCCACCGCCCAGGGGCGGACGGCGGCGATCGCCTGGGAGACGTTCTCCGGACCGAGCCCGCCCGCAAGAACGATGCGTCCCTCCGTCGCCGCAGCACGCCGCCAGTGATCGGGATCCTCCTCGCCCCACGGCAGGTCGAGCAGCCGCGCGACCGGCGCGCCCTCTCGGTAGAGCGTCGCCTCGCGGCCGCGCACCTTTCCTTCCTCGACGGTGTGCACCTGATCGAGGTCGGCGTCGCTCGGGCCGGCTTCGCCCACCCACACCGCGACCGCGAGCACCGTCCCGGGGACGGGCAGAACGCGCTGGGCGGCACGGGGGCTCTCCGGAGCGAGGACGAAGCCGAGCAGGTCGGCGCCCGCCTCGGTGGCGACCGCGACGTCCTCCTCCCGGGTCAGCCCGCAGACCTTGACCAGTGGGCGCGAGAGCAGCTCGGTGAGCTTCGCCGCGGGATCCGGCGCCCGCATCAGCGTCGAGCCGACGAGGATCGCGTCGGCGCCCGCGAGCTCGGCCGCGGCTCCCTGTGCCCGTGACTCGATCCCCGACTCCGCGATCACGATTCGGTCGTCCGGCACGGACGCGACCAGCTCGAGTTGCGCGGCGCGGTCGATCGCGAATGTCGAGAGGTCGCGTGCATTGACTCCGACCACCGGCGCGTCGAGCGCGATCGCGCGGGCGAGCTCCGTGGCGTCGTGCGCCTCGACGAGCGTGTCCAGGCCGAGGCGTGCGGCCTCCGCCAACAGCTCGGTCGTGAGCCCGTCGTCGAGGTCTCGCAGCAGGAGCAGAACGGCGTCTGCGCCGGCGTCCTTCGCCGTGCGGAGATGCTCCGCCGCCGAGAAGAACCCCTTGGCGAGCAGTGGTGCGTCCGTCGAGGCGCGCGCTGCGCGGAGGTCGTCCCACGAGCCGCCGAAGCGGTCGTCGACGAGGACGGAGATCGCCGCTGCGCCCGCGCGCGCATAGGCGGGGGCGATGCGGGCCGGATCCGCGTCCGGCCGGAGGTCGCCGGCGGACGGTGACCTGCGCTTGATCTCGGCGATCGCGCCGAGACCCGGGCGGCGGAGCGCCTCCTCGAAGCGGCCCATCAGGACGACTCCCGCGAGAACGCCGCCAGCTCGTCGAGGCGCGAGGCGGCGGTGCCGGCGTCGAGTGTCGCCCGGGCGACCTGAAGGCCCTCGCGCAGGTCACCCGCATGCCCCGCCGCGGCGATGCCCCCCGCCGCGTTGAGGAGAACGGCCTCGCGTTTCGGCCCGTGCTCCTCCCCCGCGAGGATCCGGCGGATCTCTGCCGCGTTCTCCGCCGGGCTGCCGCCGGTGAGCGACGCCGGGTCGGACGGCTCGATCCCGAGCTCCGCGGGGTCGACGACGCGGTCGCGGACGGCGCCGTCGACGACCTCGGACACCTGGTTCGGCCCGCACGGGGAGAGCTCGTCGATCCCGCCGAAGCCGTGGACGACGAACGCGCGGCGCGTCTCGAGCTGCGCCAGCGCGTCGGCGATCGTCCGCACGAGCGACGCCGAGTAGACGCCGAAGACTCCGGCGCGCGCGCCGGCGGGGTTGGTCAGCGGGCCGAGGACGTTGAAGATCGTCCGCGTCCCGAGCTCGCGGCGTACCGGCGCGGCATGACGCATCGCGGGATGGTGCGACGGAGCGAACATGAAGCCGAAGCCGAGGCGGTCGATCGACTCGGCGATTCGGCCGGGCGGCTGCTCGAGCGTGAAGCCGAGCGCCTCCAGGACGTCGGCCGAGCCGGACGCCGAGCTGACGGCCCGGTTCCCATGCTTCGCGACGGCGCCTCCGGCTGCTGCGGTGACGATGGCCGCCGCGGTCGAGATGTTCAGCGTCCGGCCGCCGTCGCCGCCCGTGCCGACGACGTCGACGACGTCATCTCTCTCCGGCTGGACGGGCAGCACGTGCTCGCGCATCGCCTCCGCGCAGCCGGCGATCTCGTCCGCCGTCTCGCCCTTCGCCCGCAGGGCGATGAGGAACCCGGCGATCTGCGCCTGCGTCGCCTCGCCGGCCATGATCCCGGCCATCACTTCGCGTGCCTCCTCGCGCGTCAGATCGTGGCCGTCGGCCACCTCGGCGATCGCGCGGGTGATCACGACAGGAAGTTCCGTGCCATCGCAGGTCCGAGCGGCGTGAGGACGCTCTCGGGGTGGAACTGGACGCCCTCGATCGGGAGTGTGACGTGACGGACGCCCATCACCTCGCCGTCGTGCGTCCGTGAGGTCACCTCGAGGTCGTCGGGGACGGTGGTCGCGGCGAGCGAGTGGTAGCGGCCGACCTCCACCTCGGCCGGCAGTCCCGCGAAGACCCCACCGCCGTCGTGCGTGACGACGCTCGCCTTGCCGTGGAGCAGCGCCTTCGCCTGGCCGATGTCGCCGCCGAACGCCTCGATGATCGCCTGGTGGCCGAGGCAGACGCCGAGCGTCGGCGTCGTCGGCCCGAGCCGCCGGATCACCTCGATCGAGACGCCTGCATCCTCGGGGCGACCCGGCCCGGGGGAGACGACGAGCCTGTCGGCGGCCAGTTCCGCAGCCTCGTCCGGCGTGATGGCGTCGTTCCGCACCGTCACGACCTCGGCGCCGAGCTCCTCGAAGAGATGCACGAGGTTGTAGGTGAACGAGTCGTAGTTGTCGATCATCAACACCTTCATCGGGCAAGCTCCGCTTCGGCGAGGTCGATCGCAGCCTCCATCGCTGCAAGCTTGCGGAGGCACTCCTCGTGCTCGGCCGCGGGATCGGAGTCGGCGACCACGCCGGCGCCGGCCTGGAGGTAGGCGATCCCGTCACGCATGATCATCGTCCTGAGCGTGATGCACGCGTCCATGGTGCCGTCCGGGAGCGAGTAGAGGACGGCGCCGCCGTACGGGCCGCGCCGGAATCCCTCGAGCTCCGAGATGAGCTGCATCGCGCGGATCTTCGGCGCGCCGCTGACGGTGCCCGCGGGAAAGCACGCACGGAGGAC
>DASUZN010000078.1:0-3130 GCA_036376855.1 Gaiella sp.
GAGCATCAGGAGCCGGAGTGGCCGCTGCGCCCATCCGTAGGCGACGCCCGCGCGGGCATTCCGAACCACCTCCGCGGGCAGCTCGCCAACCGTGACGCGCCGTGGCTGGAACCCGAGGTCGTGCATGACGACGTACGCAACCCCGAAGACCACGACGAGCAGCACGGCGCGGACGACGTACGGGATCGACAGGTCGATCTGCCCGAGCAGCCCTCCACCCACCGTGCCCACGAGCATCGCCGCCCCCGTGATCTGCTGCCCCCGCGCGAAGATCGAGTCGAGCGCGCCGGTGAAGCCCGTCACCGCGAGCGCGTCGACGAGCCAGGCCTCCATCGCGCCGGAGTAGAAGGTGAAGCCGAGCCCCATCGCGACCGACACGACCGAGAACGCGACGACGCCTGCCTCGACCTGCGCGAGAGCGACGTAGAGCAGCGTCGTCGCCGAGAGCACGGCGAGGGACAGGAGGAACGAGACGCGGCGACCGAGCGTGTCCGCGACGACCCCGGTCGGCACCTCGAAGAGCACCATCCCCGCGGAGAAGGCGGCGTTCGCGACGAACACCTCGAAGAACGACAGGCCGGCGCCGAGCAGGAAGAGCGTGTTGACCCCCCAGATCAGCGCCGCCGACAGCGTGTAGAGCCCGGCGAGGGTGAAGTAGCCGGTGAGGATCCGTCGTTGCGACGGGATCGGGGGTGAGTCGTCGATTCGAGGACCCTACGGGCGCGGCAGCGTAGAGTCGGCCGGTGGACGCCTACCGCACGCCGGACGAGCGCTTCGAAGGGCTGTCCGGCTGGCCGTACTCCCCGCGCTACGCGGAGCAGGACGGGCTGCGGATGCACTACGTCGAGGAGGGCGCCGGAGATCCGATCCTGGTGCTCCACGGCGAGCCGACGTGGGGTTTTCTCTACCGGCGCCTGATCCCGATCCTCGCGGCCGCCGGGCGCGTCGTCGTGCCGGATCTCTTCGGGTTCGGCCGCTCGGACAAGCCGGTCGACCAGGCCGCCTACTCGTACGACCTGCACGCTCGCTCGATCGAGCGGTTCGCCCTCGCGCTCGACCTCCGGGAGCTCACGATCATCGTCCACGACTGGGGCGGGCCGATCGGGCTGCGCTTCGCGGTGACGCACCCGGACCGCGTCGCGCGGCTCGTGATCCTCAACACCGGCGTCGGCGTCGGCGCGCCGTCGGAGCCGTGGCTCCGCTTCCGCGCCCTCGTGCGCGAGGTCGGTGTGGACTTCACCGCGAGCCGGCTCGTACAGGTCGCGTGCGCCGCGCCGCTGGACGACGAGGCCGTTCGCGGCTACGACGCGCCGTTTCCGGTGGGCGAGGCGAAGGCGGGCGCGCTCGCCTTCCCCGAGCTCGTCCCGACCGAGCCGGATCACCCCTCGGCGGCCGCGATGCTCGATGTCCGCGACGCGCTCGCCCGCTGGGAGAAGCCGGTGCTCGTCCTCTTCTCCGACTCCGACCGCGTCTTCTCGCCCGCGCACGCCGAGCGGATGGCGGCGCACATCCCCGGCGCGCTCCCGGCGGAGATCGTCGGCGGCGCGGGGCACTTCCTCCAGGAGGACAGGGGCGAGGAGATCGCGGCGCGGATCGTCCGCTTTCTCGCGTGAGCGCTACTCGATGGTCGGCAGGAAGGTCGCGTCGCCCCGCTCGGGCGGAGCGCCGTAGATGAAGAGCCGGAGCTCGCCGTCACCGCGGTTCGAGAGCTGCAGCGCCGTCCCCGGCTGCACGACAAGGACGCTGCCACGCTCGAGCTCGTGGCGCTCAGGCTCGTCGCCCTCCCCCATGTGGATCGTGAGGGTCCCGTCGAGGACGACGAACACCTCCTCCTGCACCGGGTCGATGTGCCGCCGGCCGATCGCCCCGGGCGGGTAGCGGAACAGGTTCGCGCGCGACCGCGTCATCGACTCCGACAGCTCGGACACGAGCCGCGGGTCACCCTCGCGGCGCGGATGCCACTCGAGCTCGGCCGCGTGGAAGACCGTGTAGTCCACGGCGCGATTCTACGCCGAGTGGCCGAACGTCACGTCGGGAAGGACGCGATCGAGCCACCGCGGCACCGACCACGCAGACCGCCCCATCACGCGGAGCAGCACCGGCATCAGCACGAGCCGGATGAGCATCGCGTCGAGGAGCACGGCCACGCCGAGGATGACGCCCATCTCCTTCGGCGGGATCGGCCCCGAGAGCGCGAACGTGAAGAACACGGCGACCATCACCGCAGCCGCGGCGAAGATCGTGCGGCCCGAGTGCGCGACACCGCCGACCATCGCCTCGCGCGGGTCGTGCGAGCGGTCCCAGTGCTCCTTCGCCGACGACAGCAGGAACACGGTGTAGTCCATCGAGATCGCGAAGATCATCGCGAAGAAGAACACCGGGCCCCACGCGTTCAGGAAGCCCTGCGACTCGAAGCCGAGGAGTCCCTGCAGGTTGCCGTCCTGGAAGATCAGGACACCCACGCCGAACGCCGCCGCCGTGGCGAGCAGGTTCGTCAGCACGCCCGCGAGCGCGATCAGGGGCGCCTGCAGCGCGACGAGGAGGAGCAGAAAGCCGAGACCGAGGACGACGACGAAGACCGGGAGCGTCTTGGCGGCGAGGGCCGCCTCGAGGTCGTGGTTCTCCGCAGCGGCACCGCCGACGAGCGCGCCTGCGGGCAGAGCTGCGCGAAGCCGGTCGACCGTGGAGCCCACCGCGGGATCGGACGGGTCGGCGCCGGGGACGGCGAGCACGAGCGCTCGGTCGCCGGAGCGCTGCGCCGGCGTGACGGCGACGATCCCTGGGTCGGCGTCGAGCACCGCCTGCACCCGCGCCGCGTCGGCCGCCGGCGAGACGACCTGCAGCGTCCCCGGCGCACCGGGGCCGAACGCCTCCTGCACCTGCGTGTAACCGACCCTCGAGCCGTCGCTCTTCGGGACGACCTTGATCGAGGGCATACCCGTGTCCAGGCGAAGGACCGGCAGGGCGAGCAGGACGAGGATCACGACCGCGGGGATGCCGAGCAGCGCCGGGCGGCGCCAGAGGAGCTCGCCCCACCTGGCAAACCGCGGCGACCGGTGCTCGCCCGCATGGACCCACGGCAGTGCGAGTCTGTCGACGCGGTCGCCGAGCCACGCGAGTACGGCGGGCA
>DASUZN010000079.1:0-5683 GCA_036376855.1 Gaiella sp.
CCCCCCGATGTCGGTCACGAGCGCGATGCTGACATCCGATCCGTCGGCCGCGTGTCCGGAGCTGTCGCCGCCGCAGCCGGCCGCGAGCGCAGCGAGAACGACGATGCCGACAGGCAGAAACCAGCGACGTTTCATCCGACCCATGACAGTTGTCTGCCCGCGCTCGTACGACCTCAAACGTGGAGGGCGGGCCTTGCGGCCCGCCCTCCTGGATCGTCCGGAACGGATCTCCGGGGAGTTACTTGACGGTGCGCGGCGGCTTGACCTTGCCGCTCGAGATCTGCTTCGCCCAGAGGTTGAGCTTGCCGATCAGCGCAGCGCGGTTGGGGGCCTTGGTGCTGACCTTCCCGTAGCCGACGCCGCCGTTCTTGACGTTGTTGATGCCGTCGACGCCGCCCTTGAACTTGCCGCTCTTCACGAGCCCGATCGTCAGGAAGACACCGCGGTCGACCTTCTTCACGGCGCTCGTGAGCACCTGCGTCCCGATGAACGCCTGGTCGTTGTCGACGCCGATGCCCCACACGCCCCGCTCCTTCGCGGCGTCGAGGTCACCGAGGCCGCACTGGCCAGCGACCTGGAACAGCACGTCGGCGCCGTCGTCGTTCTGCTTGAGCGCGAGCTCCTTGCACTTGTCCTGGGCCACGAAGTCCTGCGAGTAGTCGTTCAGCGTCGTGATCGACGGCTTGATCTTCTTCGCGCAGAACTGGTAGCCGGCGATGAACGCGTCGACGGGCGGGATCTTGAGACCGCCGACCGACGAGATCGTGCCGGACTTGGAAGTGGTCGCAGCTGCGACACCGGCGAGGCACCCTGCCTCCTGCTCCGCGAACACGATGCCGCGGACGTTCTTCGGCTTGCCCTTCATGAAGGGCGCCGAGACGTCGACGATCGCGAACTTCGTGTTCGGGTACCGCTTCGCAACCGCAGCGGTCGAGTCGGACATGAGGAAACCGACCGCGATCACGAGGTCGTAGCCGTCCTTCGCCGCGGTCGAGAGGTTCGGGATGTAGTCCTGCGAGCTCTTCGAGATGAAGACCCGCCCCGTCACGCCGAGGCTCTTCTGAGCATCCTTGAGGCCCTTGTAGGCGAGCGAGTTGAAGCCCTTGTCGTTCAGGCCGCCGATGTCGGTGATAACCGCGACCTTGAGCGGTGCCGCCGCCTGCTTCTTCGTCGACTTCGCAGCGCCGACGGATACCACGGTCAGAGCAAACGCCGCGATGAGCGCGAGCGCCGAGACGACCGTCCATTTGCGAATCGCCACGTACCCTCCTTGATGGTGCTTGATCACGATGTCTCCCGGTTTGACGCGGGATTCAACACGAAGTTGGACCGGTGCCGCAACCAGCGGCAGCGTAGTCGCTGTCGCGGCCGCGCGTTGTAAGGAATTGCCCTCTGAAGCGGGGTCAGCGCGACCCGATGACGGACGCGAGCTGGTGCTCCTCGAGGAGCACGCGGCGGGGCTTCGAGCCCTCGTAGCCCGAGATGATCCCGCGGCGCTCGAGCATGTCGATCAGCCGGCCCGCGCGCGTGTAGCCGACGCGGAGGCGACGCTGGAGAAGCGAGACGGATGCCGTCTGCGTCTGCACGACCACCTCGATCGCGCGATCGAGCAGCGGGTCCTCGTCCGGGTCGAAGTCGAGGTCGCCGTCGCCGTCCTCCGACGGCGCTGCCTCCGGCGCCTCGAGGAGCGTCTCGTCGAGCTGCTGGCCACGCTGCGCACGGCACTGCTCGACGATCAGCGCGATCTCGTCCTCGGTCACGAACGCGCCCTGGACGCGCTGCAGGCGCGAGGTGCCGAGCGGCTTGAAGAGCATGTCTCCCTGCCCGAGGAGGCTCTCTGCGCCCGAGCCGTCGAGGATCACGCGCGAGTCGGTCTGGCTCGAGACGGCGAACGCGATCCGGCTCGGCACGTTCGCCTTGATCATCCCGGTGATCACGTCCACCGACGGGCGCTGGGTGGCGAGCACGAGATGGATCCCGACGGCGCGGGACTTCTGCGCGAGCCGGATGATCGCGTCCTCGACCGCCTGCGGCGAGACCATCATCAGGTCGGCCAGCTCGTCGATCACGACCAGCAGGTATGGGAGCGGGTCCTCCCCGCGCGCGCGGAACGTGCGATTCGCCTCCGGCAGGTTCCTTGCGCGGATCAGTGACAGGCGCTCGTAGCGTCGCTCCATCTCGGCCACGACGTTCTGGAGCACCGCCGAGGCCTCCTTCGGGCTCGACACGACCGGGGTCAGGAGGTGCGGGATCGACTCGTAGAAGTTGAGCTCGATCCGCTTCGGGTCGATGAGGATCATCCGCACGTCGTCCGGGGTCGCGCGCAGCAGCACCGACGTGAGGAGCGTGTTGATGCAGCCCGATTTGCCCGAGCCCGTCGTGCCGGCGATCAGGAGGTGCGGCATGCGCGCGAGGTCGGTCCAGACGGCGTTTCCGGAGATGTCCTTGCCGAGCCAGACCGAGAGCGGGCTCGCCGTGCCGGGCAGGTCGTCGTAGATGTCGCCGAGCGTCACCATGCGCGGCGCGAGGTTCGGGACCTCGACACCCACCGCCTGCTTGCCGGGGATCGGCGCGAGGATGCGGATCTCGGTCGTCGCGAGCGCGTAGGAGAGATCGTCCTTCAAGCCTGCGACCTTGGAGACCTTCGTCCCCGGCGCGAGCTGCAGCTCGTAGCGGACTACCCGAGGCCCTGCGATCGTGCCGACGACGGTCGCGTCGACGCCGAAGTGCGCGAGCGTCTCGGTGAGCACCTGCGCGGTGCGGGCACTGACGTCGGCCGAGTCGGCGCGGGTCGGCGGGCTCGCCTTGAGGAGCGCGCGGTCGGGAAGCCGGTACTCGCCCCGCGTCGACGGCTCGAAGTCGAGCGCCGCGTCGTCGGCCGTCGGTCCGTCCTCCTGCGCGAGTTCCGGCTCGGGCGGGAGCAGCGGCGGCGGCTCGGCGGAGAAGGGGCCCGTAGCGACGACGTCCGGGTACGCCTCCATGCCGTCCACCGGCACGATCGGCGTCCGTGGAAGACCCCGCGGAGTCGTCTCGACGGCGTCGGCCGAGGCGTCGGCGTCGCTCCAGTCGGCCCACTCGATGCTCTCGATCGACCGCCGAGCAGCGTTGCCCGCCTGCCGGACGGCGTTTCCCGAGCTGCGGAGCAGCGCGCCGGCCGAGGCGCCGGTGACGAGCAGCAGGCCGGCGAGAACGAGCGCGATCCCGACGATGAGCGAGCCGGCCTCCCCGATGAAGCGCGCCAGGCTCCCGCCGAGGGCCGAGCCGACGGCCCCGCCGTGGCTCTCGCCCAGCGCGATCATCACGCCCAAGAGGCCGATAGCGACCCCCGTGCGGAACGGACGGAGGTCGATCAGCTCGCTGCGGACGAGCATCAGGCCGCCGATGCCGACGAGCGCGAGCGGGACGAGCGGTGCGGCCGCACCGAGGCCGTCGCGGAGCCACCCCGCGACGTGTGCGCCCACAGGCCCTCCGTCGAAGCCGAGCCAGAGGACGGTCGCCAGCACGAGGCCGAGCGCGACGAGACCGAGTCCCCAGAGCTCGGGATGGTGATGTCCGCGTGTCTTCGTCGCCTTCTTGCGGACGCGCGCAGGGCTGCGCGGCTTGCGCGTCCGCGCCGGCGCCGCCCGCTTCTTCCGCGTCGCCATGGGCTTGCTGCTTCGGCGCGGTCGATTCGAGTCCTGCGCGTATCCTCGCCTCCGTGCCGGTCGCGCTCGGGATTGCCGTCGGTGGCGCGCTCGGCGCGCTCGCGCGTTACGGCGTCGACGAATGGATCGGGCGGCGAACCGGGCCGTTCCCCTGGGGGATCCTTGTCGTCAACGTGACCGGGTGCTTTCTGATCGGCCTGGCCGTCGAAGGCCTCGAGCCGCGCTTCGAGTCGGGCTGGGTGCGACCCGCGGTGGTCACCGGGTTCCTCGGCGCGTACACGACCTTCTCGACCTTCTCCCTGGACACGTTCCGGCTGATCGAGAGCGGCGAGATCGGTCAAGCGCTCGCCAACACGGTCGCGTCGGTCACGCTCGGCCTGCTCGCGGTATGGGCCGGGATCCGCGTAGGCCAGCTCTGACCGAGCCTGGCTCTCGGTGGATCCAGGCTCAGCCGGCCCGGGCGCGGGCCTCGTCCACGATCAGCTCGGCCTCGACTCGGTTGCCGAAGCCGCGCGTCTCGACCTTCTCGGCCTCGAGGTCCTTGTAGACCTGGAAGAAGTGCTCGATCTCGTTGCGGAGCTCGGGCGGGATGTCGTGGACGTCGTGGACGCGCATCCAGGCCGGGTCCTTGAGCGGGACACAGAGGATCTTCTCGTCCGGCCCTTTCGCGTCCGTCATGTGGAAGACACCGACGACGCGAGCGGGGATCCGGCAGCCGGGGAACGTCGGTTCGCCGACGAGGCAGAGCGCATCGAGCGGGTCGCCGTCCTCGCCGAGCGTCCCTTCGACGAAGCCGTAGTCGGCCGGGTAGCTCATCGACGTGAACAGCCGCCGGTCGAGCACGATGTGACCCGTCTCCGCGTCGACCTCGTACTTGTTGCGCGAGCCCGAGGGAACCTCGACGAAGACCAGGACGTCCGCCATCCGCCGAACCTACCCGTTTCCGCGACGCCAGCTCCCGGGAGTTGCGACCGCGAAGCGGGCGCCTTCAGGGGTGTGCCCCGCTGAAGGCGGGGATCAAGCCGCGGGATTCGGCTCCTGCCGAATCCCGCTTGGCGAGCAAGCTAGAGCCGCGCAATGCGCTCGACGAGGAGATCGAAGAAGGCGTCCGTGTCGAGGTCGACGCCCACGTGCGCGTTCGCGGGGCGGTCGGTGCGGTGCCAGAGGTCGACGACCGTCCGGCCGCGGCAGAGCTCGGATTCGCGCTCGACCTCGACGTTGCGCAGCTTCGTCTCGACGAGCCCGGGACGGAGGACGTGCGCGACGGCGACGGCGTCGTGGATCGGCGCGCCGTCCCAGCCGTATGTCTCGTGGTGGTACACGGTGAAGAAGTCGACGAGCTCCGCGACGAAGACGCCGATCGACCCCGCGTCGCGCAGCCGGTGCTGCACGTCCGGCCCGGTGACCGCCTTGTGCGTCACGTCGAGGCCGATCATCGTCACGTCGAGCTGCGCATCGAAGACCGTCTGCGCAGCCTCGGGATCGGCCCAGACGTTGAACTCCGCCGCCGGCGTCATGTTGCCCTCGGCGATCGCGCCGCCCATCAGCACGATCCGCTCGAGACCGTCGGTGCCGTGCTCGCCGAGGTAGCGCGCCACGTTGGTCAGCGGGCCGGTCGGGACGAGCGTCACAGGGCCTGCGGCGTCGGCGACCGCTCCGGCGATCCACTCGACCGCGTCGTCGGAGACGGGAGCGAGGCTGGGCGGCGGCAGCGCCGGGCCGTCGAGGCCGCTCTCGCCGTGGACGTGCGCCGCGACCACCAGGTCCCGCTCGAGTGGCGACGAGGCACCTGACGCGACGGGGATGTCGCCGCGACCGGCGAGCTCGAGGACGCGGAGGGCGTTCGCGGTCGTCTTCTCGAGTGTCTGGTTCCCGTAGGTCGTCGTCACGCCGAGCAGCTCGAGCTCGGGGCTGCCGAGTGCGAGCAGCAGCGCGATGGCGTCGTCGTGACCGGGATCGCAGTCGAGGATGATCCGCGTCGGCATCCGGACGATTATCTCCGAGCGAGGATGGCGTCGACATCGGCGGCGGTCGGCAGC
>DASUZN010000080.1:0-2129 GCA_036376855.1 Gaiella sp.
CGGACGGCGGGAATCCGCTCCTGCGGATTCCCGCCTCGCGAGCAGACCTCACCCGAGCTCGCCGGCCGCCTCCAGGTACCGCTGCATGTCCTGCTGGATCCGGGCGCCGGTCGCGGCCTCCACGACGCCGAAGTTCGAGACGACCATGCTCCCGCGCATGACGACGCGGTCCATGTCCTCGCGGATCCGCACCGCGCCGAGCTGCACCCGCTCGCCCTTCAGGAGGAAGAAGCCGCTCAGGTCTCCTCCGTGAGGCTCGAGGAAATACGCCTCCCAGCTCTCGATCGCACCCTCTTCCTGGAGTCGCGTCCAGAGCTCGACCGCCTCCCCGAAGACGCTGGCGGACACCTGCTCGCGTCCCCGGATCGGCTCGCCCCAGCCGATGAAGATCGCTGAATCGCCCATCGAACCGCCTCCTCGTTTCGATTGAGACGATTGTCCCAGGAGGTAGGCTCGCGACGCAATGCTGCTCGCGGTCGACGTCGGCAACACGCAGACCGTGCTCGGCCTGTACGAGGGCGGCGAGCTGGCCGAGGACTGGCGGGTCGCGACCGACCGGACGCGGACCGGCGACGAGCTGGCCGTGCTGCTCGGCGGGCTCCTCGACCCGGACTCCGTCGACGGCATCTGTCTCTCGACGACCGTGCCGACCATCCTGCGCGAGTGGCAGGGGCTGGCGGAGCGCTGGGCGCACGCGCCGCTGCTCGTGGTCGGCCCGGGGGTCAAAACCGGCATCCCGATCCGCTACGACGACCCGCGGGAGGTGGGGCCGGACCGGATTGTGAACGCCGTCGCGGCGCGCGAGCGCTACGGGGCGCCGGCGATCGTGGTCGACTTCGGAACCTCGACGAACTTCGACGTCGTCTCGCCGGAGGGCGAGTACGTCGGCGGTGTGCTCGCACCCGGCATCGAGATCTCGATGGAGGCACTCTTCGCGCGCGCGGCGCGGCTCGTGGACGTCGACTTCGCGGCGCCGCCGAGCGTGATCGGGAAGACGACGGTCGGCGGGCTTCAGAGCGGGCTCGTCTACGGCTTCGCCGGCCAGGTCGACGGAATCGTGGCACGCATCCGCGCCGAGCTCGAAGCGCCCGCTGCGCCGGTGATCGCGACCGGCGGTCTTGCGGAGCTGATCGCGCCGCACAGCGCGACGATCGAGCGCGTCGACCCGTTCCTCACCCTCGAGGGCCTGCGCCTCGTGTGGGAGCTGAACGCGTGATCCCCGACCCGGGAACGCTCGCGGTGTTCGCGCTCGCATCCTTCCTGCTGGCCGTCGTGCCGGGGCCGGCCGTCCTGTACATCGTCGCGCAGAGCGTCCACGGCGGCCGGCGGGCCGGCGTGGTGTCCGCGTTCGGCGTCGCGAGCGGAGGGCTCGTGCACGTGCTGGCGGCGGTGATCGGCCTGTCGGCCCTCCTCGCCGCCTCGGCGGAGGCGTTCACGGTGGTCAAGCTCCTCGGTGCCGCCTACCTCGTCTGGCTCGGGATTCGGACGCTGCTCTCTGCGGACGACCGGATCGGTGGTCGGCGGGCCGAGCTGACCCTTGCGCGGACATACCGCCGCGGTGTCGTCGTCAACGTGCTCAATCCCAAGACGGCGCTCTTCTTCGTCGCCTTCCTGCCGCAGTTCGTCGACCCGCACGAGTCGACCCGCGGCCAGCTCGCGGTGCTCGGCGCGATGTTCGTCGTGATCGCCCTCTCGAGCGACCTCGTGTGGGCGCTCGTCGCCGGGACGGCGGGAGCGGTGCTGCGCAAGAGCCAGACCTTCCTCCGCGTCCAGCGGTACGTCTCGGGGACGATCTTCGTCGGTCTCGGCGCCCTGGCGGCGACCGCCGGCCGCTCGCACTGAGGCTCGTTCGCAAGCAGGATCCCGCTGGAGCGGGATCCTGCCGCTCGAATCCCCGCCCTTCGGGCGGGGCAGACCCCTAAAGGCGCCCGCTGTCGCGGTCGCAACACCCCGTCGGTCGGCCTTACCCCCCGCCGTAGACGGAGATGGGAAGCTCGAGCGTCACCTCGTCGCCGGTGGGGATCTCGGCCTCGAGCCGCTCGACGAGCGGGATCGCACCGGGAGCGGCCGCCAGCAGCCGGCGCTCGACCTCCTCCGTGGAGTCGAGGACGACGAGCTCCTGCTTGAAG
>DASUZN010000081.1:0-12531 GCA_036376855.1 Gaiella sp.
AGCGCGATGAGTGCTTGCTTGGACTCGACGGGCCATTCGAGCCCGGCCCGGAAGCTCGCGTCGAGCGAGTGCTCGCCGGGGTCGCCGCGCACGATCGTCACGGGGAGCGCGCGGTCGTGCCGGAACGGGAAGCCGGCGGCCGCGAAGCGCGCCTCGACGTCCTGCACCGCGGCGCGCCGCCGCCACGGGAGCGCGCTCCGGCGAACGGTCGCGAGGACGTCCTCCCGGAGCGCCTCGAGCGCGCGCAGCGATGCGTCCCGCTCGCGGGCGGAGCGCACCTCGAGCTCGGTGTTGCGCGCAACCGTGACGCGCATGAGACGGATGATCATGTCCGCGAGGTGCGGCGGCTCGCCGCGCTCCTCCCGCTCCTCGGCCACGCGCAGCTCGCCGATCAGCGCGCGGACCGGCGGCACCGCCCGAAACGGCTCGAGCCGGCGGCGCAGTCGCGAGAGGTTCTCGCGTGGCCCGTGCGTCGTCCTCGAGACGTAGCGGAAACCGACGATCTCGCGCACCTCGGGGTTGTCGTAGGCGTGCCCGAGCGGGAAGTTCCGCACCCAGCCGCCGTCCGTCCCGATCACGTCGTCGACGCGGAGCGGCAGCACGAGGGCACTGATCGCCGCCGAGGCGAGCACGGCGCGGGCCATGACGTCCACCGGCGTCGTCCGGCTCGAGTAGACGTGCTCGTAGGCGTGGACCTCGTCGGGCATGACATCGTCCGTGACGTCGGTGACCGTGACGAACAGCTCGATGGGCGACGTCGTCATGTCTCGAGCGAGCTCCTCGATCGGCGCGAGCCGCTCGGCGATCGTCTCGGGAAGCGCGTAGTCGTGGAGGCCGCTGAGCGGTGTCTGCCAGAGCCGGTTCGGCCGGAACGTCTCCTCGGGCCGCAGCTCCAGAACGAACGACTCCATGTCCTCGAGCCGATCGAGCGTCGCCATCACCCCCGAGAGAGCACCGGCCGAGGTGCCGTAGATCCACCCGATGCGCTCCCAGAGCGGGCTCTCGCGGATCCGCTTGAGAAAGCCGAGCTCGAGCAGCAGGCCGTTCATCCCGCCGCCGGAGAGCACGAGCGCGAGATCGCGGTCGCTCATCGCATCTATTGTGCTGTCGTGGACGAGGCGGCACCGCGGAGAGGCATGCTGGACGTCCTCGACGAGGAGCTCCTGGAGGACGAGGAGCTCTGGCGCGACGACGACGCAGGCGACCACGAGGGCTGGTGGTGCGTCAGGACCGACCCCTTCCCCTGCCCGGCCGACGGGTGCGTGTTCGTCGCCGAGTTCATGACCGCGGCGCACCTGGTGCTCGTCTGGCAGGAGCGGGACGACCCGAACCTGCTCTGGCACGCGAACCGCGCGAAACAGGTCGGGCGCAATCCGCGCGTCGTCTCGTACGAGCCGTTCTTCGGCCCGAGTGCGTCGTACTACGCCTGGGAGGCGGCGGGTCGGCCGGTACACGGGATCAAGAACGAGCGACCGGTGTCCTCCTGACGGAGGACACTAAATGACCATCAAACCTATTTGACCGGTGGCTCCGCGGGCGGTACGGTCGCACCGATGGCGGAGACCGTCCAGCCCGGGGGCAGGGCTCCCGCGCCCGAGCCGCTCGACCTCGTCCCGGACTTCGTCAACACCGAGGTCCCGGACTGGAACCGCGACGACATCTCCACGCCGGCCGCCCTCGCCGCGTGGCTTCGTGCTCGGGGGCTGATTCGGGCCGGGGACGCCGTCGACGGCGAGACCTTCGTGGCGGCTCGCGCTCTCCGGGCCGCGCTCCGCGAGCTCGCCCTCGCGAACACGCTCGGGGAGGCTCCCGTGGAAGAGCGTCGCGCCGCGATCGACGCGGCGCTCGGCACGTTCCCGCTCGTCGTCCGTGTCGGCGCGGACGGGCCGGGCGTCGCGCCGGACGGCAGCGGTGCGACGCGCGGGTTGGCCGCGATCGTCGCCATCGTCGCCTCGGCGCGGGCGGCGGGAACCTGGGACCGGCTCAAGGCCTGCCGGCAGGAGACCTGCGGCTGGCTCTTCTACGACGTCTCGCGAAACCGCTCGTCGGGCTGGTGCTCGATGCAGATCTGCGGCGGGCGCGAGAAGTCGCGCGCCTACCGCCGCCGCAGGACCGGAAAGCCGGGGTAGTGCGCAGCGCGACGTACGTGGTCGGGCTTGCGTTCCGGCGCCTCCGGCGGCGGAACGGCGGCGCCCTCGGGGCAGCGCTCGGTATCGCAGCAGCAGCAGCCGTGCTGGCCGGGATCCTCGTCGGCGCCACCGTGGCCAAGGACCGGAGCGTCGCGCAGAACGTCGATCGCCTGCCGGCCGCCTCGCGCGCCGTTCGCGCGTCGTGGTTCGGCGTCCCGGCCGGCCGCGACGAGTCGTGGCGCGTCCTCGACGGGCAGGCGCGCGCGGCCCTGGCGCCACTCCCGGCCGGTGAGCCCGTGCCGATCGCGCTCGTCCGGGAGGCGACGCTCGGCGGCGCGTTCGTCGGCCTCTCCGCGGTCGACGGGCTTGCGCCCCATGTCCTGCTGCGCTCCGGGCGGCTGCCCCGGGTCTGCACGCCGGAGCGCTGCGAGGTGCTGCGCCTCCGCGGCGTCGGGAAGCTCCCCGACGTACCCGGCCTCCGGATCGTTCAGGTCGGGACGGCGTCGCTCCGCTCGCGCCAGCTCTTCGGCGACTTCCTCGCGCCGACCGACAACGCGCTCGAGGACGCCGAGCTCGCTCCCGCCCTCGCCCGCTCGGACCGGTACCACCGCCCCGCTCCGGGGCCGCTCGTCGTGGCGGAGGGCGTCGCCGGGCTCGTCTCCTCGCCCGTGCTCGCGCGTGCGTACCGAAGCTACGGCTGGGTGCAGCGCCTGTCCGGCGGCACGCCGCGCCTCTGGGAGATCGACCCGCTTCTCGGTGACGCCGACCGGGCGCGCGCCGAGCTGCAGGCGCACTCGTCCTCGTGGTCCGTGTCCGTCCCGACACAGGAGCTCCGCGCCGCAGAGCACGACGCGACGGTCTCGGGCCGGCGCCTCCTGCTGGTCGGCGGCGAGGCGGCCGCGCTGCTCGTCGCCTTCGCCGTCCTCGCGGCCGGTGCGCTCCGCCGCGACCTCGCCTCGGCCCGCAGGCGCCTCACCTGGCACGGCGCACGGCGCTGGCAACGCGTCCTCCTGACTGCGACGGAGAGCGTCGCGATCGGCCTCGGCGGCGCCGCCGTGGGCTGGGTGCTGGGCTCGGCGGCCGGGGCCGTGGCGGCGAATCTCGCAGGAGCGCCCGTGGGAGCCGTCCTCCGGGAGAGCGTGCTCTCGCCGGGGGGGCTCCTGCTCGGCCTCGCGGTCGCGTTGCTCGCCGCGCTCGTGATCGCTGTGACGGTCTCGCTCGAGATCCGGGGACGGCGGCGGATCGGGCCGCTCGAGATCGCGGCGGTCGCCGCCATCGTGGCCGTGCTCGCCGTCCTCGCGAGCGGCTCCGTCGACGCGGGGGAGCTTGCCGCCGGCGGCGCCGCCCCGGCCGTCCTGCTCCTACTGCCCGGGCTGGTGGCGTTCGCCGCCGCCGTCGTCGCTTCACGGCTCCTCCCGGGCGCGGGACGGCTGTTCGCGCGACGCGGCACACATGACGTCCGCCTCGCCGGCGTCTCGGTCGCGCGGTCGCCCGGCGCCGCGGGGGTCGCGGCCGCCTTTCTCGCACTCGCGGTCGGCCTCGCCGTCCTCGCTGTCGCCTACCGGTCGACGTTGCAGACGGGCGAGCGCGATCAGGCCGCATACGCGGTCCCTGCCGACGTGGTCGTTCGGGAGGATCTCCGCGCCCTCGTTCCCGTGGCCCGCGCGGCGCCGCTTTCGCGCTACGGCGCGATCCCGGGGGTCGAGGCCGCATATCCGGTCATGCGCAGCTCCGCGAGCGCAGGCCCGGCGGCGTCGGTCTCCGGCGTCACCCTACTGGGAGTGCCCGGCGCTGCGATTCGCGCGATGCCGCTCTGGCGCGGGGACTGGGGCACGAGCAAGGCAGGCCTCGCCGACGCCGTGGCGCCGAGCGGCTCGACCGCGCTGCGAGGCGTCACGCTGGGCGGAGCGACGATGCGGCTCGCCGTCGGCCCAGGTCTCGTCTCGTACCGCGCGACGATCGGGCAACCCGACGGGTCGTTCCGGCTCGTGGAGCTCGGCCGGGCGGCGGAGAACCGCGCGACCGTCCTCTCCGCCACGCTGCCCGCAGCGGCGCGCGGCGGACGGCTCGTGTCGCTCACGCTCGTCCCGCCGCGGATCATCGAGCGCGGCTCGGACGAGGGTGTCGCGCTGCGTGGGACGACGGTTGTGCGCCTGCTCGGAGGCTCGCTTGCAGGCTGGCTCGGCGACGGCGGAGTGACGGTGCCCGGCCCGGGCGCCGAGCCCGGATCCGTCCGGGTCGCCTACGCCTTGACGCCGCAGCGCGTCGGACGCGTGCGTGCGCGGCAGCCGGCGGACGACGCGCCGCCGCTCGCCGCCGTGACACCCGCGCTCGCCCGGCTCGCCGGCGGGGTCGGACGGGACCTGCCGCTCCGCATCGGCGGCGACCCCGTCAACGTCCGCGTCGCCGCCGTCGTCGACCGGATCCCTGGCACCACGGGCGACGCAGTGCTCACCGACCTCGGCGCGATCACGAACGCCGTCGACACGGTCGCGCCCGGGGGCGCGGGCGTCTCGGAGCTCTGGCTCGACGTGGAGCCCGGAGCGCAATCTCGGGTCGACGGCGCGCTGTCGCAGCGCCCGTTCGCCGTGCTGGAGAAGCAGTCGCGCGCGGCGCTCGAGGCGGACGCGCAGCGCGACCCTCTCGGCCACGGGACGCTTCTCGCCCTCGCCGCATCCGCGCTCGCGGCGCTCGTGCTCGCGGCGGCCGGGCTCGTGCTCGCGATCCGCGCCGACCTGCGCGACGACCGCGGCGAGCTCACCGACCTCGAGGCGCAGGGCGCCACTCCGGGGGTCCTGCGACGCGTCGTCGCCACGCGCGCCGCGCTCGTTGGAGTCGTCGGGGCCGGGGTCGGAGCGTTCGCCGGGATCGCGCTCGCCTATCTCGTGACGCGGGTCGTGTCCGTCACCGCGAGGGCCGACGCGCCCGAGCCGCCGCTCGCGACGACGATCGACCCGCTGACGCTCGCTCTCGGCACAGCGGCGTTCGCCGTGGCCGCCGTCGCGCTCGTCGTCTGGACGACCCGCCGGGCGTTCGCCGACCCGCGTGGCCCGGGCCGGATCGGGGGCGAGGGATGAGCCAGCTCGTCGACCTGCGCGACGTGTTCGTCGTCCACCCGTCGGAGGACGGCGGTGTCGCAGCTCTCCGCGGGTTGACGCTGGAGGTCGAGCGGGGCGAGATCTGCGTCGTGCTCGGCCCGAGCGGCGCGGGCAAGTCGACGCTCGTCCGGGTCGTCGCCGGCCTCGAGCGCCCGTCGGCCGGGCTTGCGCTCGTCGACGGGCTCGATGTCGGCGCCGCCTCGGCGTCCGCCGTCGCACGCCACCGCGCCCGGGTCGTCGGCTACGCCGACCAGCACTACTGGCGCGCGCTCTCGAGCGACTTGACCGCGCACGAGCTCGTCGGGCTCCCGCTCGGGCTCCGAGGCGCGCCTCGGCCCGAGCGGGACCGGCGTGCGCGCGAGCTGCTCGAGCGCGTCGGCCTGCTCGACCGGGCGACCGCCCGCCCGGGAGAGCTTTCCGGCGGTGAGCAGCAGCGCATCGCGCTCTGCGCCGCGGTCGCGCACTCCCCTGCGCTGCTCGTGGCGGACGAGCCGACCGGCGAGCTCGACGAGAAGACGGCCGCCGGGGTGCTCGACCTGCTCGCCGAGCTGGCCCGTGAGGAGGACGCCACCGCGCTCGTGGTGAGTCACGATCCGACCTCCGCGACGATCGCCGACCGCGTCGTCCAGGTGCGCGACGGGCGGATCGGCGAAGAGCGCCGCACCGATGGCGACACGGTGGTGATCGGCCGCGGCGGCTGGCTGCGCGTCCCCGAGGAGACGCTGCGTGCCGCCGGGATCGGGGAGCGCGCCGCCGTCAGGCTCGGCCGCGGCATCGTCGAGCTCCACCCGGTCGGAGGGATCGAGGTCGAGCCCGACTCACGCGACGCGCCTCCGACCACCGCCGGATCGCTCGTCGAGGCGCGCGGGGTGACGCGACGGTTCGGGCTCGAAGTCGCGCTCGAACGGGTGGACGCGAGCTTCCTCCCGGGGGCGCTGACCGTCGTGACCGGGCCGTCAGGATCGGGCAAGTCGACGCTCCTCGCGCTGCTCGCCGGTCTCGACACGCCGGACGAGGGGGAGGTGCTCGTCGGCGGCGTCGTTCTCTCCCGGCTCGACCGCGACGCACGCGCTGCGTTCCGGCGCGAGCACATCGGCGTCGTCGGCCAGACACCGGGGCTCTCCGGCGTCTTGACGGCCCGCGAGAACGTCGAGCTCGTCCTCGGGCTCCGCGGCATCGACGGCGTCGAGGCGCACGAGCGGGCGATGGACGCGCTGGCGATCGTCGGGCTCGCCGACCATGCCGCGCGCGCCGTCGACCGTCTCTCCGCGGGCGAGCGAGAGCGGGTCGCGCTCGCGCGGGCGATCGCGGCCGGCCCCGGGGTCCTCGTCGCCGACGAGCCGACGGCACGGCTCGACAGCGCGACGACGATCGCGATCGGAGGCCTGCTCGCAGATCTGGCCCGGGAACATGGGACGACCGTCATCTGTGCGACGCACGACCCGCTGCTCGTGACGCTCGCGGGAGCCGAGGTGGCGCTTCACCGGGCGCCGGTACGATCGGCCTGATGGCGAGCGCGACCGACACGTTCCAGGTCTCCGGCGTGCGGTGCGAGCGCTGCGTGATGCGGCTCGCGAACGCGCTCGAAGGGCAGCCGGGGCTCGAGTCCGCACATGCGAACCTGATGGGCGAGGTGACGCTCGCCTGGGACGACGAGATCACCTCCCGCGCGGCGCTCGCGGGCGTGCTCTCGGGCGCCGGATTCCACGAGCGTCCGTCGGTCCAATAGAGACCCGTCGGGAATAGCCGAGCCGTCGGCGCCGTTCACGTTCCAGCAACGACGTTGATACCGTAGCCCCGTGGGCGAGCCGGACACGGCCGAGCCGGACGAGGCGCGCCGGATCGCGACAGAAGCGCGCGATCGGGTCCGCTTCGAGGAAGAGGCACTCGCGCTCGCCGACCAGGTCTACCGGGTCGCACGACGGTTCGTCTCCACCCGCGAGGAAGCAGAGGATCTGGTGCAGGACACCTACGCGAGAGCGTTCAGGAGCTGGCAGTCGTATACGCCCGGGACGAACCTGCGCGCGTGGCTCCTGCGGATCCTCACGAACCTCAACGTCGACCGAGGCCGCCGGCTGCAGCGCCGCCCCGACGAGACACCGCTCGAGGAGCACGACTACTACCTCGCGAACACGGTCGCGGCGTCGGGCGGTGAGCAGGCCCTCGACCAGGACCGTGTCGTCGAGCGGCTGTCGCAAGATTCGATCGTGACCGCGCTGTCGTCCCTGCCCGACGACTTCCGTGACGTCGTCGTGCTGGTCGACATCGGCGACTTCAGCTACGCCGACGCGGCGCAGATCCTCGACGTGCCGATCGGGACCGTGATGTCGCGTCTCCACAGAGGCCGCAGGCTGCTCAAGGCGAAGCTGGCGGAGGAGGCGGTGGCGTGACCGACTGCGACAAATGCGAGCAGCTGCTCCAGGGCTACCTCGACCGCGAGCTCTCGGACACCGAGGTCGCGGAGGCGGAGCTCCATCTCGACGGGTGCGACTACTGCCGTCGCCGCTACCGCTTCGAGGAGTCGCTCCGCACCTACGTGCGAACGACGGCCGCCGAGCGTATGCCGCCGGGCCTGTTGGCCAAGCTCGCGCAGCTCCGCACGACCGATCCCGGCACCTTCACGGCCTAGAGGCTCGAGCCCTTGCGGGCGACGGCGCTCTCGAGGTCGCGCTCGGTGAAGGGCCCCGTCGCGCCGGTGCCGGACGCGTAGCGGTAGAGCGCAACCGAGAACACCGCGCGCGCGGCGCTCCCGAGCACGCCCGCGGCGACGGCGATCAGGACACCGACCACCACGAGCGCGATCGCGAGCTGGTCGGAGCCGGACGCGAAGCCGAGAAGCATCAGCGCGACCGCCGGAAGGGTGCCGAGCAGCGCGAACAGCACGCCGATCGACGCCGTGCCGACGAGCTGCTCTCCCCACTTCTGACGGAAGAGCGATGCCGAGCGGTCGAGCGCGGCAAGCGGACCGAGACCCTCGAGCGCGACGATCGGGACGACGAGGAACGTCGCGAGGCCCCATGCGACGGTGGCCGCGCCGAGCAGGAGGCTCCCGATGATCCCCGCCCGGCTTCGAAGCGCCTGGATCAGGAGGTTGATCGTGGTCAGGACGAGCGCCCAGCCGGCAATCGCCCCGAGACGCGCCGACGCGACGGTGGTGCCGCCGCGGACGGTCGCGTTCCGCCCGTCCAGCACCTCTGCGGACGCGGCCGCGAGCGCGACGGCGAAATACGTTGCGACGAGGGTCGCCAGGTACACCCCCACGACCGCGATGACTCCGGCGAGCCATTTCTCCTCGATCGAGTACGCGACTGCGGCCGGCACGAGGAACCCGAGCGCGGTCGCGCCGGACGCGATGCCGCCGAGTACCACGAGGACGCTGAGCGACGCGTCGCTCCGGACGACGCGAAGGCTCACCGTGGCGAGATACCAGCCCCGCGCTATCCGCCCCACGGGGCGCGACGCTAGCAGCCGGGTCTGCCGGAGCCCGTCGCGGTCAGCCGCGCGGCCAGCTGGTCACCTCGGCGACCCGCCTCCGCCATTGCTCGTGGAACGCCGGCCCTTTCGGCCCCGTCGCCGAGTACGGCTGCGGCTCTCCGCCCGGCACGCGCAGGTATCCGTCCTCGCCGAAGCCTCCGGCGAACGCCATCCACGCCGGGGTCGTCGCCGTGACCCGCACGAGACGCGGCCGCACGACTCTGCCCCTGCCCGTGTGGTCGACCGGAGCCTGCCCGTTCTGGCGGATCACCGATATGAAGAGCGGGTCGACGACGCCGGGACGGAAGGGCTGTACCCCTGCGGTCGGATAGTTTGCGTGCGACCCGAGCGCGACGTACGCGAGCGGGTGCGTTCCCTGCTTCGGCGCCTTCGCCCAGTCGCGGCGGACGCCCTCGCCGTGCTCCGAGTAGCCGACGACGAGCGGCCGTCCCACGGCATCGACGACCACCGAGACGGACTCCCAGTCGCCCTCGTGCACCTGCCACAGCTCACCCGGTGGGACGGTCGGGCTGTAGACGTCCCAGGGGTACCACACCCAGTACTGGAGCTCGATCCGCTTCCCGCTCCGCAGGGCGGCGCCGTAAACGACCGGCCGGGTGGTGTGAGCAGCCTCGGACGAGGTGTAGCAGGGGGTCGCGGCGGGGCCGTCGATCGCCGAGCACGTGCGCTGGTCGAGCCGGAGGTCGGCGCCACCGGCCGGGAGCGGCCCGGGTGCCTGCTCCCACCCCGACGCGGTGCGCCGCTGGAGATCCGAGTCGGCAACGAAGCCGTCGACCGGAGCGGGCGCGATCTGCTCCGCGGGATGGAGCACGAGGATCGGCACGTGGCGCGCGAGGAGCGTCGCCGGGCTCGGTGCGGCCGACGGGCGGGCGGCCGCGCTCCCGCCCGCGACGAGCCCGAGCATCAGGAGCAACGTGGCGGCGACGCGGAGGCGTGTCGACACCGTGCCAGTATGCGCCCCTCCCGGTGTCGGACTTCAGTCCGACACCGACGGCGTGCCGCAGCTCCGGCGGAGGTGTCCGACCGAAGTCGGACATCTGTCAGGGCAGCAGATCGTCGGGTCTGTCGACGTCGCCGGGCGCGCCGAGGTCGTCGCAGGGGACGAGTCGCGGATCGAGGACGCGCAGGCCCGCGTCGGGCACGTCGGCCCACACGGCGCGCGCCGCGAGGAGCGGATGCCCGCGGACGCCGCCGTACGACGCCGCGACGACGTCGCCGCCCTCGGCACGCCAGCTCTCGATCACCCGGGCGACCGCCTCGGGCGCGAGCTCGGGCCCGTCCGCCATGATCACGAGCGCCGCCTCCACGTCCTCGGCGAGCGCTGCGAGCCCGCATCGCAGCGAGGCGCCCGGCCCGCGCTCCCACTCCGCGCAATGGACGAGGCGGGCAGGAGCCTGTGTTGAATCGACACACAGCCCGTACGCCCCCTCGACCACGACGATCTCGTCGACGGGGCTCGCGGCGAGGCGTTCGAGGACACGCGGGAGGAGGAGGCGCTGCTTCGGGGAGCCGAAGCGGGTCGCGGCGCCGGCGGCGAGGACGACCGCGGCCGTCCGGCTCACGGCGAGGACGAGGCGGTCACCGAGCGGATCACGACCGGCTGGAGCGGCTGCTCGGTCGTCGGGTCGCCGAGCTGGTCGATCCGCTCGACGACGTCCATTCCCTCGGTCACCGTGCCGACGACGGCGTATTCGGGCGGCAGGCCGACGTCGTCGCCGGTGACGACGAAGAACTGGCTGCCGGAGGTTCCCGCCGGCTCGTCGGCCGTCTTCGCCATTGCGACGACACCCTTCGTGTAGGCCGCGTTCGCCTTCGGCACGTCCACCGTCTTGTAGCCCGGGCCGCCCGCCCCGCTCTGCGTCGGATCCCCGCCTTGGATCACGAAGCCGGGGACGATGCGGTGGAAGACCGTGTCGTCGTAGTACCCCGACTTGGCGAGCGAGACGAGCGACGCGGCAGTCGCGGGGGCCGAGCGGAGATCGAGTGTGACGACGAACGTGCCGCAGGAGGTGTCGAACCGAAGCGTCCAGGTGCGCTCCGCGTCGAGGCGCTCCGTCGGCGCGGTGCCACCCCCGTCCTCGCGCGGCGCGGGCGCGGAGACGTCTTCGCAGCTGTCCGCCTCCGTCGACCCGCCCGAGGACGACGAGCCGCCGCAGCCGGCCGTGAGGACGACGAGCGCGACGACGGCGATGACGGCTGCCCGCGGCACGAGCCGAGGGTAGTTGACGAGCCCTTCCCGGCGCCTGTACTGCTTGCAGGATGCCCGTCTCGATCGAGGTCAACGGTGAGGCGCACGTCCTCGACGTCGAGCCGACCCGGCGCCTGCTCGTCGTCCTTCGCGACGACCTGGCGTTGACGGGGACGAAGCACGGCTGCGGGGAGGGCGCCTGCGGCGCGTGCGCCGTCCTCGTCGACGGTCAGCCGGTCGCGTCCTGCCTGCTCCCGGTCGCCGCCGCGGACGGCCGCGCCGTCACCACGATCGAGGGCCTCGCGCGCGACGACGGATCGCTCCAGGAGGCGTTCGTCGCCGAGGACGCGCTCCAGTGCGGCTTCTGCACACCGGGTCAGATCGTCTCGGCGACCGCGCTGCTGGCGTCCACGCCACGGCCGAGCCGCGAGGAGATCCGCGTCGCGATGGCAGGCAACATCTGCCGCTGCGGCGCGTACCCGAAGATCGAGCGAGCGATCCTCCGCGCTTCCGGGCAGGAGGTCGCGTGAAGCCGCGCCTGGTCAAGTCGCAACGCGAGATGGAGGGCCGCTTCGAGGACGTCTGGGTGCTCGTCGACGACGAGGACGAGGTCGAGACATGGCCGGACGACGCGGAGCTCGAGGTCATAGGCTCGCCGGCGCCGCGGCAGGACGGAGCGGTACGGGCTGCAGGCGCCGCCCGCTACACGGTCGACGTCCAGCTCGCCGGGATGCTGCACGCGCTCGTCCTGCGCGCTCCAGTCGCGCGGTGCCGCGTGACCGGGCTCGACATCGAGGCGGCGCGGGCGACGCCCGGCGTGCGAGCGGTGATCGGCCCCGACGGGCCGCTGGCCATGAACGGCGACAGCCCTCTGACCGCCGAGCCGGCATGGGCGGGCGCCCCCGTCGCGGTGGTCGCGGCGGACACGCCCGAGGCGGCCGCCGCCGGTCTCGCGGCGCTGGCGCCGTCCTTCGAGACGCTGCCCGCGCTCGGGCTCGAGGCGGGCCTCACCGAGCAACGCTTCACGGAGGACCCGCGCGAGACCGTGCGCGGCGAGCCGGATGCGGCGCTTGCGGGCGCCGACGTGCGTGTCGAGCTCACCTGCGAGACCCCGGCGCACGTGCAGTCGCCGCTCGAGCCGCACGCAGCCGTCGCCCGCTGGGAGGGCGACTCGCTCACGGCGTGGGTGTCGACGCAGGGCATCTTCGACGCCCGCCGGGAGCTCGCCCGGCGCTTCGACCTCGCGCCGGAGCAGGTACGGGTGATCTCCGAGTACATCGGCGGCGCCTTCGGCGCGAAGCAGGGCGCCGGGACCGAAGCGCTCCTCGCGGCCGAGCTCGCGCGCGCGACGGGGCGTCCCGTGCGCCTCGCGCTGGGGCGCCACGAGGAGCAGGTCGTGGGCGGCAGGCGCGCGTGGACGCGACAGACCGTGACGCTCGGCGCGCGCAGCGACGGAGTGCTCGCGGGGATCGAGCTCGCGGCCGTCGTCGACATGGGCGCAGGCGGCTGGATCTTCCCGGTGGCCGAGCCCGTGCTCTCGATCTACGCCTGCGAGAACGTCCGCGCGATGGTCTTCCCCGTGCGCACGAGCCTCCGCGCGCAGAACGCGTTCCGCGCCCCG
>DASUZN010000082.1:0-15564 GCA_036376855.1 Gaiella sp.
GTGTCACGGTCGACGACGAGCTCGCCGATGCCCCGGCCGCGCCAGCGGAGGGGGAGGCGCACCGCGTGGGCACCGGCTCGGCCCTCCGGCCATGCGATCCGCCCGTCCTCGAGGACGACCGCCGCCCCCGTCGCATGGAGCGACTCGACCGTCGTGGAGACGATCGCCTCGAGCGACTCCTCGAGGTAGAGCGACTCGGAGACCGCCTCCGAGATCCGCGCGAGCGCCTCGAGCTCGTCGACGCGCCGGCGCGCCCGCGCGTAGAGCTTCGCGTGCTCGATCGACTGCCCGACCTGCGACGCGATCGAGGTCAGCAGCCCGATCTCGGCGTCGGTGAACGCGCGCGGCTCGCGGGTGCGGACGTTGAGCGCGCCCTCGAGCACGTCGCGGGCAAGGATCGGCACCGCGAGAATCGACTCGTACTCGTCCTCGCGCAGGTTCGGGAAGGCCTTGAAACGGGGGTCGAGATGGGCACCGGAGACGAGCATGATCGGCCGCCGCTCCGCGGCCGCGACCCCGGTGATCCCGACGCCGCTCCGCATGCGCGGCGCGCTCGTCGCATCCTCGATTCGTGTGCCGTGCGTGGCGCGGAGCACCAGCTCGTCGGCGCGTTCGTCGTAGAGGTAGACGAAGCATGCGTCCGTCGCGAGCGCCGCGGCAACCTCGTGCGCGATCGCCTCGAGCACCTCCTGCAGGTCGAGCGAGGAGTTGACGACCTCGGTCGTCCGGGTCAGCAGCGCGAGATGGCGGGCGGCCTCGTCCACGCGCGCAGGCTACTGGGGCCAGGGCGTGGCTTCAGCCTCGGTTCAGTCCAGCGTCGTCAGCACGACCGCCCCCAGCACCGGCACGGCGATCGTGAGCCCGAAGTTGAACCAGCCGACGAGGACGAGGCGCCTCCGGGTCGCGGGCGCGGACGCCTCGCGTGCGCGGAGCTCCCGCTGCAGCCGCGGGCCGAGGACGTAGTCGTGGAGCAGTCCACCGACGACGAGCAGCGCGACGAGGACGGACTTCGCGATCAACGTCCTGTCGAAGTCGGTGTCGAGCGCGGCGCGCTCGAAGCCGCCGTGGCGGTCGGTGAGCCAGAGGCCGGAGAGGATCGCCACCGCCATCGCACTCCAGCCGATCGGCCGCCAGCGTCGCCCGAGCGTCCGCATCGCGGTCGCGCGTGCCTCCCCCTCGAGCTGTCTGATCGCCGGCACGCCGACGAAGACGAGGGCAACCGTCCCGCCGACCCAGATAGACGCCGACAGCACGTGCAGGATGCGAAGGGCCGTCATCACGGGGCATCAGGCTACGGGTTTCCACCGAGGCGTCCGTCGCATGCGTGCGGCTACCTTCGGGGCGGATGTCCCGCGACTGGCTCCTCTTTCTCCATCTGGCGGGCGTCCTGCTCTTCGTCGGCGGCAGCGTCGCCGTCACGGCATTGCGTCTGCTCGCAATCGGCAAGGAACGCCCGTCGGAGAGCGCGGTCCTGCTGCGCGCGACCAGGCCGCTCATCCCGCTCGTCCTCGTGGGATTGCTGCTCACGCTCGGCGCCGGCTTCTCGCTGGCCGATGAGCTCGGCGTCCCCCTGGACGCGAACTGGCTCGGCTGGACGTACGGGCTCGTGGTGTGGCTCGTCGTCGTGGGCGCGATCGCCGGGCGGCTCGATCGCAAGACGCGTGAGCTCGCCGAGCGCGAGGCCGCCGAGCGCGAGACTCCGTCACCCGAGCTCGCTCGACGCCTCCGCGACCCGATCGCATTGACCCTCGACGCGTCGATGCTCGTCGCCACGATCGCGATCGTCGCCCTCATGGTCTGGAAGCCCTGACGGCGCGGGGGAAACCATGTTTCCCCCGCGAGCCCCCTTCTTCTACGTCGTGCACGGCTCGACCGTCGTTGGCCTCCCGCCGGGCAAAGCCCGACTCCGGCCGCAACAGGTCGCGCACGGGTCGCGTCTGGATCCTCGGGCCGCGCCGCTGAGAGGGTGCCCCATCCCGTAACGACCACGGGCCCCCACCGGGGACCCGCGATCGGCCGTCAGACACAAACAGCGCCGCTCGCCTTGCGGCTCTGCCTGCACCGGAGATGATGCGCCATCCGGCGGACGATGTCCAGTGCCCCGCGGCAGTTGTCGGCGGCCACCGAGCAGGCTCGCCGTCCCGTTAGAGGGAGCTCAAATAGCGTCGCTTCTCCCACTCGCTGACCTGGATGCGGTACTCGTCCCACTCGCGGCGCTTGAGCTCGACGTAACGCGGGAAGATGTGCTCGCCGAGCGCGCGGGACATGAGGTCTGAGCCGGCAAGCGCCTCGACGGCCTCCCCGAGCGAGCCCGGGAGCGCCTCGACGCCCTGCTCCTCCCGCTCCTCGTCGGAGAGCCGGTAGAGGTTCGTCGTCATCTCGTCGGGCAGCTCGTAGCCGCGCTCGATCCCCTCGAGCCCTGCGTGGAGCAGCGCCGCGAACGCGAGGTACGGGTTGCAGGCCGGGTCGGGGCAGCGGATCTCCGCGCGGGTCGCCTGCTCCTCGCCCGGCTTGTAGAGCGGGATGCGGATCAGCGCCGAGCGGTTGCGCTGCGACCAGGCGACGTAGACGGGCGCCTCGAATCCCGGGACGAGCCGCTTGTACGAGTTGACCCACTGTGCGAGCACGGCCGACATCTCGCGCGCGTGCACGAGCAGCCCGGCAATGAACGCCTTCGCCGTCTTCGACAGGTGATGCGGGTCCTTGGCGTCGAAGAACTGGTTACGCCCGTTCTTGAAGAGCGACATGTGCGTGTGCATGCCCGACCCGTTCTCGCCGAAGAGCGGCTTCGGCATGAAGGTCGCGTAGTAGCCGTGCCACGCGGCGACCTCCTTCACGATCAGGCGGTAGGTCATGCAGTGGTCGGCCATCGCGAGCGCGTCGGCGTAGCGCATGTCGATCTCGTGCTGGGACGGAGCGACCTCGTGGTGGTGGTACTCGATCGCGATCCCGACCGACTCGAGCGCGTGGATCGTGTCGTTCCGCACCTCGGTGGCCGCGTCCTGTGCGGTCATCGCGAAGTAGCCGCCCTCGTCGAGGGTCTTCGTGTCCTCGTTGTCCTCGAACAGGAAGTACTCGAGCTCCGGGCCGACGTTGAACGTGTCGAAGCCGAGCTTGCGCATGCGGTCGAGCGCGGCGCGGAGGACGTAGCGCGGGTCGCCGTTGTACGGCGTCCCGTCGGGGCGGACGACGTCGCAGATCATGCGCGCGACCTTCGAGCCGACCTCGTGGCCGTGCTCGTCGACCGGCCGGGGCAGCAGCTGGAACGTCTCCGGATCGGGGATCGCGACCATGTCCGACTCCTCGATCCGGTTGAACCCGGTGATCGACGAGCCGTCGAAGCCCATCCCGTCGTCGAGCGCGTCCGGGATCTCCGACGGCGTGATCGCGAACGACTTGAGGTGTCCCTCGAGATCGGTGAACCAGAAGAGGACGTGCTCGACGTCCTCTTCGCGCATCCGCTTGAGCACCGCGCGACGCGACGCGACGCTCGACGTCGCGCGGTCCTTCGACTTCACCATCGTGGAGCGGCTCGCCGCGCCGGTCGACCTGGGTCTCGCCATGGCTGTCTCCTCCTTGAAAACGACAAGAGCCTCGGGCACGGATGATCCGCGCCCGAGGCCCCGTTGCCTCGAAAAGCATGCGAGAGACTATCAGCCCGACCCACTGGAAGGTGCTGTGCCCGCAGCCGCTTCACGAGCGTCGTGCCGTGCCGCCGCCCGGAGAAAGCCGACGGTGGGGAGCAGGCACGCGGTCGCCGCGACGAGCGCGACCCTGATCGAGGTCACCGTCCCGAGCGCCCCGATCGCCGGGCCGCCCGTCCACTGCCCGACGGCGTCTGCCTGGTTGACGATGGAGAGGGTCGTGGCCCTGACCGTCGAGTCGTCCACGCTCCGGTTGAGCCACGCCATGAACAGCGGGCCAGACACCTGGCGCGCCACGAAGATGCCGTACGAGCCGAGCAGCGCCAACCAGAGGCTGCCGGCGAGCGCGAAGACGAACGAGCTCAGGGCAAGCGCCGCATAGAGCCACGTGAGCGTGCCGGCGACCCTCGTCGTCGAGGCGTGCTGCAGCCGACGGCCGACCGGCGCCGCGACGGCGATCGAGACGAGCGTCCCGACCACGCCGAGGATCCCGAACCAGACGACGGGGTCGAGGCCGCCGAGCGACGGCAGGCCGACGTCGTCGATCAGCTGCGCCTGCCAGAGCCGGTCGTAGGACTCGCTCCACATTCCGACGAATGCGGCGACGCCGAGGATCGCGAGCAGTGCCGGACGCGAGCGCACGAGTCGCGATCCGGCCCGGGCCGTCCCCACCATGTGACCGATCGTGCCTCGGTCCTCGCGGGCCGCCGGATGGAAGCCGGTCTCGGGCATCCATCCGGCGTAGAACCCCGCGAGGCAGATCGTCCCGACCCCGCCGAGCACGATCGGGAGGCGCAGGTCGACGAGCGCAAGCCCGACGCTCGCCAGCATGCCGAGGACGGAGAACGCGCGGCTCACCTGGGCGCCACGGAGGTAGACGTCGGTGAGCCGCTCGTCGCCGACCTCGTCGGCGAGCCAGGCGTCCATCGCGCCGCTCGTGAAGGTCCAGCCGAGGCCCCAGATCGCGTATCCGGCAAGGATCGGCCAGACGTCTCCGAACGCGCCGACGACGACGAATGCGAGGCCCATCACGACATTGCCGATGACGATCGAGAGGCGGCGCGAGACGGTGTCGGCGACCACCCCCGTCGGCACCTCGAAGAGAAACACGGAGAGCTCCATCACCGTCCCGACGAGCACGAGCTGGAACGGGCTCATGCCGACCTCGGTGACGAAGTAATAGGCCGTGACGGTGAACGGCAAGGCCCAGAGAAACGAGGCGGCGGCCTCGTACGAGTACCAGACGGCGCTTGCAGAGAGGCGGTGCATACGAAGGATCTCCAGTCGTTCGGACGCTCAGGAACGGAGCAGGCCGACGACCGCGGAGCCCTCGACGAGGCAGGCTCCCCGGACCGACCCTGCTGTCAGTCCGAAGCTGGCATGGCGCGCGGAGTGTACGCCTGCAGGGGAGTGCTCGACCACGGCGGGGAACCCTTGACTCCAGTTCACAGACCACCCGGCCGATAGGCCTGGTAGTGTCCTGACCTTCCGTTACCGGCCACATGCCGACGCCAAGCATGCCCCCCCATGCAAAGCGACCGAATCCCCCAACGGAGCCGTCGAACCGCGCGTGATGACGCCGCTGCGGTCGCCCCTGCCCCCCACTCAGGAGGCGCGACTCGCGCATGATCGAAGACACGCTCGTCGAGCAAGCACTGCACCTGCCCCGCCGCGAAGCCAGACGCTGGGCGCACACTCCACTCGAACAGGAAGACCTCGTCGCCGACGGCAACCTTGCGCTCGCGAAGGCTGCCAAGCGCTACGACCCGTCGTACGGCGTCCCGTTCCAGGCCTTCGCGACGCCGTACGTCCGGGGCGCCATCACGGACACCGTTCGCAGCCGCGCGCGCCGCAACAGGCTCGGCGACGGCCGGTGGGTCGACGTGGTCGGGTTCGCGGCCCTGACGGAGAACGCCACGAGCGACCAGGCCTACGAGCCTCCGGATCCCGGCCCCACGCCGCACGACACGGTCGAGAACCTCGACCGGCTGCGCGTGCTCGGGACGATCCCGGAGCGAGAACGGATCGCGCTCATCCGGACGATGGTCGACGGCGACACCGCTGCCGACGTCGCGAAGGACCTCGGTGTCAGCGCCGACCGCGTGTACACGCTCGTGCACAACGGCTCGACCCGGGTCAGGAGACGCGCGGCGTGACGAGCCTGCTCGCCGAGGTGCTGCAAGGGGAGCCGCTCACCGAGCGCGAGACCGAGATCCTCGCCGCCGCCGCGGAGGGTGAGACCGCCGCCCAGACCGGGGCGCGTCTCTACCTCTCCTCCGAGACCGTCAAGGGGTACCGCAAGCGCATCATCGCGAAGCTCGGCGCGCGCAACGGGACGCACGCCGTGGTGCTCGCCATCCGGCGTGGACTGCTGCCCCTCTCCCCGCAACGCGCGCCCGAGCCGGTCCCCGTCAGGGTCCGGGCGCCCGTCCGCCGCGGGTAGAGCCAGAGCGCCGCACTCCGGCGTCGGCTGCCAGCGCCGCCTCGACGTCGTCGAGCGGGCCCTCGAACCGGACCCACGCCGGGCGCGGCTCGTAGCCGAGCTTGTCGTTCACGGCCCGCATGGGCGCGTTCGCGTCCTGGGTCGACGTCATCAGCTCACGGAAGCCGTTCCGCGACGCCCACGCGATCTGCGCCTGCTTGAGCGCCGTGCCGATGCCGCGGTTGCGGTGGCTCGCAGCGACCGAGGTGAGGCCGTGCTCGGCGAGGTGCGGATCGGCGGCGCGGCGGAGGAGGCTGACGAACCCGACGACGCAGTCGCCGTCGAGGGCCACGAGCGTGCCGCCCTCGAGGACGTCCGGCCCTGTAGCGTTCTCGTCCAGCCAGCGCTCGTACGACGGCAGCTCGAGCGGGGCGTGCAGCGGCATCTGCGGCAGCGCCTCGCAGGCGACCGAGTAGGCATCGCGCAGGAGGTCCGG
Source organism: Gaiella sp. (assembly GCA_036376855.1). Classification (GTDB taxonomy): domain Bacteria; phylum Actinomycetota; class Thermoleophilia; order Gaiellales; family Gaiellaceae; genus Gaiella. The sequence goes on from DASUZN010000082.1 coordinate 6,563, forward strand.
GCGCTGCCCGAGCTCGACGAGCACGACCCCCGCGGGTGGGCTCGAGTCGGGCTCGTCCGGCCCGACCAGGCGCGAGATCTCGAGCTCGCGCAGCACCTCGCACAGTCCGAAGCGCGAGGCGAACCGCTCGCCGGCCCGGTCGCCTTCCTCGACCCCCGCGGCGAGAACGTCGCTCCCGTGCGCCCGAGCCGCCACGACGACACGTTCGAGGAGCGCGCGGCCGAGCCCGCGACCCCGATACTCGGGCAGCACGACGTTGCCCATGTACGTGCGACCTGGCAGGTCCGAGCGGATCGCCGCGGCGCACCCGGCGACGGCCCAGTCGATTCGCCCGATCACGCGCACGTCGTCGGGCTTGCGGGCGCGGCGCCGCTCGAGCTCGGCCGGCGTGATCGGGTAGCGCGGCACCACCGCACTCCAGACCGCGGCGTACGCCTCGTGTCCCGCGCGGTCGTCGAGCGCGAGCTCGGTGATCTCGAGCTCGGTCACCTGTCCGAGGGTAGTGGCAACGGCGCCCGCACGGTGATGCTCTCTACGCCGGCGACGTAGCCGAGGCGCTCGTTGAGGCGCCGCATCGCGGCGTTCCCCCGCTGCGTCCACGTGTAGACGCGATCGACGCCGTTCTCGGCTGCGAAGCACAGCGCTCGCCGCTTGAGCACCTCGGCGATCCCTCGCCCGCGCCACTCGCGCAGCACGGCAGTGAGAGCGTTCTCCGCGCGGGTGGGCTCGTCCGTATCGAGCTCGAGCCCGGCGCAACCGACGATCGCTCCGTCGACGAGGGCGAGGAACATGGCCTCCGGCGAGGCAAGCCAGTCCCGCTCCCACTGTGCGCGCGTGACGACGACGGGCTGGTCCGTGGCCATGTCGGCGAACGCCTGGAGCGCGAGCGGGTCGTAGGCGTCTGCCCAGAGCTCGGGCCGGTCTGCGACGGCGGCCACCTCGAGCCACCCGGGCACGCGGGGCTCCGCCTCCTCTCCGATAGCGCGCACCTGCTCGACCTGCCGGTCGACCTCGACGTACCCGAAGTGCTCGGCGAAGGCGAGCGAGCCTGCGTCGTCGACGGACGTGCCCGCCCGATCGAATCCGTGCGCGAGCGCGTGCTCGGCGAGCGCCGCCAGGATCGCGGTACCCACGCCGCGTCGACGGAACGCGGGCAGGACGCGGGGGTGCAGGCCGGCGCCGCCCAGGTCCGAGCGGCCCGCAAGCCCCGACCCGGCGAGCTCGCCGTCGAGCTCGGCCAGGAGGTACACGCGCTCGGGCGTCATCGAGGCGCGCATCCACTCGACCGTCGCGCACCGTTCGTTCGGCAGGACCGCCGTCCGCACGCTGCGCCACGCCTCGAGGTCGGCGTCGGTCTCGGCCACACGAAGGCGGACGGCCATCACCCCGACCGCTTCAGCTTGCCGTGGCGCTTCGCGTAGACCTCGCCGCGGTTGAAGATCCAGAGGCCGAGCGGGATACACGCCGCGCCGATGATCAGGAGCGGCCAGATGTCGTGCCAGAGCGAGGCGAGCGAGGCGCCGTCGAGAATCGCGGCCCGGATCCCGTCGAGGGCGTACGTCGCGGGCGAGATCTTCGCGAGCCACTGCATCCACTGCGGCAGAACCTCGACCGGGTAGTAGACGCCGGAGACGACGAGCAGCATGCCCTGCGCGACGAACCCGAGCTGCGCGCCCTTCTCGGGCGAGATGAGCGGCAGCACGGCGGTCATCATCCCGATCCCGAAGAACGAGACAGACGCCACGATCAGGATCACGAGGGCCGCCGCGAAGTTCGAATCCTCGAACTGGAGGCCGAAGAACAACGCGACCACGATGAACAGCAGGACCGCACGGACGAGCCCGTAGAGGACCGCGAAGACGCCCGACCCGCCGAGGTGCATCGCCCGCGAGAGTGGGGCCATGAACGTGTACTCGATCGTCCCCTCCCAGCGCTCCCAGGCGACCGTCTCGGTGAGGAACTCGAAGATGATCCCGAGGTACGCCCAGACGACGGCGCCGATCAAGAGCGTCGTGGTCGCCCGGTCGACGTCGATCGAGCCGCCGGTCGCCTCGAACCCCTTGGCGATGAAGACGATCGTCAGCGTGTTCGCGACCGTCCACACGAAGAACGCGATGTCCCAGTAGATGTAGCGCCGGGTGAGGTAGACGTTCCGCTCGACGACGCCGGCGAGGCCGATCAATTCGTGGCGCAAGGCAAGCGTGGCCGCCCTCATGCGAGCACCTTCCTCTCCTCGGCGTCCAGCTCGTCCTCCTCGTCCTCGAAGCCTCGCCCCGTCGCCGCGAAGAACGCCTCCTCGAGCGTCTCCGCCTCGAACCGCGCCTTCAGCTCGTCGGCAGGCTCGAGCGCGAGCAGCCGGCCGCGGTCGAGGATCCCCACGCGCCCGGCCAGTGCCTCCGCCTCGCCGAGGTCGTGCGTGCAGAGCAGGATCGTCGAGTCGTGGACCGCGCGCATCTCGCGGATGAAGTCCTGCACCTCGAGCTTCGAGCGCGGGTCGAGGCCCGTCGTCGGCTCGTCGAGCAGGAGCAGCACCGGCGAGGTGAGGAGCGCCCGTGCGAGGGCGACCTTCTGCTGCATGCCGCGCGAGAGGTTCTCCATCGGCTCCGTGCGCCGATCGGGCGGGAAGCCGACCTTCTCGAGGATCGCGGGAATCAGCTCGCTCGTCTCGGAGGGCCCCATGCCATAGAACCGCGCGGCGTAGTGGAGGTTCTCCGACGGCGACATCTTCTTGAAGAAGCTCGCCTCGACCGAGACGCGGTTGACGAGGCGCCTGACGGCCTTGTCCTCGCGGACGACGTCGTAGCCGAAGACGCGCGCGCTGCCGCCGTCCGGCAGGAGCAGTGTCGAGAGCAGCCGGACCAGCGTGGACTTGCCCGAGCCGTTCTGGCCGAGGATCGCGACGCACTCGCCGCGCGCGACCTCGAGCGTGACGTCCTCGAGCGCCGGGACGCGCCGCTTGCCACGCTTCCTGTCCTTGCGGACGAACTCCTTGCGCAGGTCGCGTGCTTCCACGGCCAGTGCGTCGGGCGGAACGGGCGACAACTCCTTCACGATGGTGCTCTCCCTTCGAATGCGGTTCCAGGACGTGCAGAAAAAGGCTCCGCGCCAGGCGGGCCTCGGCAACGGGTGTCCTAGATACCGAGCAGCATCGCGACGAGCCTAGCACCGCCCCCTGGCGGGCGGCCAGTACGGAAAACCGAACCTTGGCACTTGCGCGAGCTCCGCCCGTTTCTCTAAGGTGGGTCGCAGGCGGGGACGACGACGATCCCGCCGCAGGCAATGACGCCTCATCTCTCGCGCGGCGAGAGGTGGGGCTTTTTTCGTGGACCGAGGAGGTGGTTCGAGGTGATGAAGGTGGAGGCTGTGGTCGTCCGCGATCGGGTCGAGACGGTCATGGAGGCGGTCGAGGAGCAGACGGGCCACGTCGGCGTGACGGTGGTCGAGGCGGTCGGCCACGGCCGCGAGAAGGGGATCACGCACGAGTACCGCGGCCGGGTGTTCGAGTCGCGGTTTCTGCCAAAGGCGCATCTCACGTTCGTCGTTCCCGACGAGATCGCCGAGCGCGTCATCGAGGCAGTCGTCGACGCCGCCAAGACCGGGCACGTGAACGGCGACGGGATCTCCTGGATGTCACACGTCACGAACGTGACCCACAACCGAACAGGCCTGAAGCTAGGGGAAGGGGAGCGCGTATGAGCACCGAGGAGCTCGGCCTGGCCGCGAGCACGTTGTGGGTGGTGATCGCAGCGGTCCTCGTTCTCTTCATGCAGGCGGGCTTCGCCTTCCTCGAGGCGGGCCTGACGCGGATGAAGAACGTCGGGCACATCGCGGCGAAGAACGCGCTCGTGCTCGGGATCGTGGCGATCGTCTACTACCTCGTCGGGTTCGGGCTCGCGTTCGGCGACGGGGGCAACGGGATCGTCGGCGGCTCCGGGTTCCTGCCCGGCGTCGACGAGCTGCTTGCGGTCGGCAAGGAGCCGTTCTCCTGGTTCGGGTCGATCCCGGCGGGCGCGGCGCTTCTCTTCCAGACCGCGTTCGCGGCCGTGTCGCTGGCGATCGTCTGGGGCGCGATGGCGGAGCGCACGCGCCTGTGGGTGTACATCGTCTTCGGCGTCGCCTACACACTGATCTACTCCGTCGCGTCGCACTGGATCTGGAGCGGCGACGGCTGGCTCTTCTCGAAGGGAATGCAGGACTTCGCCGGCTCGACCGTCGTCCACTACCAGGGGGCACTCGCGGGGCTCGCGGGCGCATTGCTCCTCGGGCCGCGAATCGGCAAGTTCGTCGGCGGCAAGCCGCAGGCGATCCCCGGGCACAACATGGCCTACACGACGCTCGGGGTCTTCATCCTGTGGTTCGGCTGGTTCGGGTTCAACCCCGGCTCGACGCTCTCCGTGGACTACGGCGGCGTCGGCTTCTTCGCCTATGTCGCGCTCAACACGAACCTCGCGGCGGCGGCCGGCGTGATCGGCGCGATGGTCACCGCCTGGGCGGTGATCCGCAAGCCGGACCTCTCGATGATGCTGAACGGGGCGATCGGGGCGCTCGTTGCGATCACCGCAGCGTGCGCGTTCGTCGCGCCGTGGGCGGCGATCTGCATCGGGCTCGTGGCCGGCGCGATCGTCGTACTCGGCGTTCTCCTCGTGGAGAAGGTCGGCATCGACGACCCGATCGGCGCGCTCGCGGCGCACGGGATGGCGGGCGTGTGGGGCACGCTGTCGCTCGGCTTCCTGACCGTGCCAGAGCTCGCGGAGCGCCTCGACTGGGGGCAAGCCGGCCTGTTCTACGGCGGCGGCTTCCACCAGCTGGGCGTGCAGGCACTCGGACTCGTCGCCGTGGGCGCGTTCACGTTCACCGCGTCGTTCGTCGTCCTCTGGGCGATGAAGGCGACGGTCGGGATCCGTGCGGAGCCGCACGTCGAGAACATGGGCCTCGACGTCTCCGAGCACGGCATGTGGGGCTATCCCGAGTTCTACATCCCGGTCCCCGGCGGATACGGGACCGAGCACCACGGGCACACCGTCGTCTCGCCGCCGCGGGCCGCCCCGGCTCCGGCGACGCCACCGCCGGCACCGGCGACCGGCTGAGAGATGCGCCGGGATCGGGGCCTCCCCACGAGGCCCCGATCCCGGTCGGGCTCAGGTGAGCTCGTACGTGACGCTCACCGACGCCGTCGTCTCCTCGGAGCCGGAGACGACCGGCGTCGAGTCCTGTGCCGCCGAGGCCTTCGCGGCGTATGGGACGGGGGCTACGGATCCGGACTCGGCGATCGCCGTGACCCGGCCGAGCGAGCGTCCGGCCGCCTTCGCAAGGATCTCGGCGCGCGACTTCGCGTCGTCGACCGCCTTCGCGAGCGCCTGGTCGTAGAGGGCTTCGGCGTCCGAGCGCGAGAGCGACGGCCCGTAGATCGTGTTGGCTCCCGCGGCGACCGCCGCGTCGATCAGTGCGCCGGCTTCGTCGAGCGACGTCTCCGCCGATGCGACGTTCGAGGCGACGAAGCCGTTCGGCTGGCCGTTCTGGTCGAACGCGGTCGAGAGCGAGACGGTCTGCGTGGTGACGTCCTTGCCGCCGTTCGCCCGGAGCGCGGCGATGACCTTCTGCATCGCGGCGCCGTTGGCCGCGAGCGCCGCCTTCGCCGTCGCGGCACGGCTCTCGACTCCGGCCGAGATCTCGGCCCGGTCGGGCACGGCGTCGACGGAGCCGGTTCCGGTCACGCTGACCGTGTCGGTCGTCGTCGACGGATCGGCGGCGCCGGCCCCGTCGGGGCGGAGCACGCCGGCGAGTGCGGCGACGACGAGCAAGAGGCCTGCGGCGAGTGCGATGCGCTTCATGTGGAGTCCTCCGGAGGTGGGTTGCATCCGGAGATACGCCGCCGGGTGTCGCCGGCGTCACAGCCCGCTGCGGCTACACGCCCTGGCCGAAGCGCTTTCGGGCCGCCGCGATCGCGTCGCGCACGCCGCCCGGGCCAGGGGACTGGCGGGCAGCGACGCTCTCGGCCGCACTCGTGCCCGCGGAGAACGTCCCGTCGCGCACGGAGGCCGCGACCTGCTCGTGCGCGTCCCTGAACGGGATCCCGCCACGCACGAGGTCCTCGGCGACGTCGGTGGCGAGGAGGAGCGGGTCGGCGACCGCCTCGGCGAGTCGCTCGCGGTTCGCCGCCAGCCCGCTCACGAGCACCGTCATTCCGCGGAGCGAGTCGCGAACGTCGCGGCGCGCCGCGAACACCGGCGGCTTGTCCTCCTGGAGATCGCGGTCGTAGGCGAGCGGGAGGCCCTTCAGCGTCGCAAGCAGCCCGGTGAGCCGCCCGATTGCGGTCCCGCCCTTGCCGCGGATGAGCTCGGCGACGTCGGGGTTCAGCTTCTGCGGCATCATCGACGACCCGGTCGACGCGTTCTCGGGAAGCCGCACGAACCCGAACTCGGCGGTCGACCAGAGGACGATCTCCTCGCCGATCCGCGAGAGGTGCTGGGCGAGCATCGCCGCGGCGTAGAGGTAGTCGAGCGCGAAGTCGCGGTCGGACACGGCGTCGATCGAGTTCCGCATCTGCGACTCGGGCGGGTCGATCCCGAGGGTCGAGCCCGCAAGTGCGCCGGCGCCGAGCGGGCTTTCGGCGGCTGCCTCGGCGGCCGCGGCGAAGCGCGTCTGGTCACGGTCGAGCATCTCCACCCACGCGAGCAGGTGGTGCCCGAGCGTCACTGGCTGCCCCCGTTGAAGGTGCGTGTACCCGGGCATGAGCGTGTCGGCCTCGGTCTCCGCGAACGACAGCGTGACGAGCGCGAGCGCGTCGATCTCCTCGCGCGCGTCGGCACAGGCGTCGCGGACGTACAACCGGAACGCTGCGGCGACCTGGTCGTTCCGCGACCGCCCGGCATGCACCTTGCGACCGACCGGCCCGAGCAGCCGCTCGATCGCGGAGTGGACGTCCTCGTCGCCCGCGACGACCGCCGCCGGGTCGTGGGCGATCCCCGACAGCCGCTCCTCGACCTCCGCGAGCTCGTCTCCGGTCAGGAGGCCAGCCCCGTGCAGCCGCCCCGCATGCTCCGCGGTCGCCGCGCAGTCGTATGGGAGCAACTCCGCGTCGTTGGCGCGGAGCAGCTCCCACACGGCGGGGTCGAGCGACGAGCCCACACGGCCGGCCCAGAGGGTCATGGGCGCGATTCTTGCGGATCGCGTCTAGCGGTGCAGCGCGGCCGCGAGCGAGCGGAGGCGCGACGGACGTCGACGGGCCGGCGTCGTGGGCTCGCCGCTCCGTGCGGCGGCCCGGCGCTCGGCGTCGAGCCTGAGCCCGGCCCACAACTCGGCTTTGCGCGTCTCGAACTGTGTGACATGTGGGTACATGCCACGACGGTACGACTGCGGGGCCGATCGGGAAATCGGCAATTCGGCTGGGATTGATGCCGACCGGCTAGGACCCGATCGTGGCGTCGCCGAGCGGGGTCGCGTCCTCGCGGCTCCGCGCAAGTGCGGCGGCGAGCTCGGCCCTCGAGCGGATGCCGAGCTTGCGATAGATCTTCGAGAGGTTCCACTGGACGGTCTTCGGGCTGATGAAGAGCGCGTCCGCCGCCTCGCGGTACGTCCGGCCCGCAGCGATCAGCTCGGCCACCTGCGTCTCGGTCGCCGTCAGCGTTCCGGCAGACGCCCTGCCTCCGACCCGGGCGAGCTCGTCCCGTGCCCGGGCGCTCCAGAGCGCGGCGCCGAGCTCGTCGAACATGCTGAGCGCGCGTTCGAGCGACTCCCGCGTCGCACGTTTCTTCCGGTCGCGGCGCTGAATGCCGCCCAGCGCGAGCAGCGTCCGCGCCTCTTCGAAGGGTTGCGCCGCGGCGGGATGAAGCTCGAGCGCCCGCTCGACCGGCTCGTAGGCGGCCCCGAGATCGCCCTCTGCTGCGGCGAGCAGCCCCCGGCACCGACCCGCGATCGCCCGAAGAACCGGCCGGTCGAGCCTCTCCGCCAGGGTGTCGAGCTCGGCGAGTTGCGCCCGAGCCTCGTCGAGGCGGCCCAGGGCGATCTTCACCTCGACGGCGTCGCCGTGATGACGGAAGAGCGCCGGCTCGCGAATCCCGTACTGCTCCGCGAGCTCACGCACTTGCTCGAGGGTTCGATCGGCCGCGGCGAGCTCGCCGCAGGAGAGTTGAAGGAAGCCCCGGGTCGCGAGGAGCTCGATCCGCGCGGGGGCGACGCCGAGCTGCTCGGCCGGCACCAGAGCCTGCTCGATCCGCTCCTTCGCTTGGTCGACGAGACCGAGGTGCGCATCGACGAGCGCGACGATCAGAAGCGAGTACGGCCGTTCGCCCACCTGGCCGCTGTCGACCGTCGCGCCGTCGGCTTCGTCCGCGTATGCCCGGGCGGCTGTCCAGTTCCCGAGCAACAGCTCGATACGCGCCTGGTGGAAGAGGATGAACGGCAGCGCGTGCTCGTCCCCCCGCTCGACCGCCTCGTCGTGGAGCTCGGCGAACCGGGCCTTCGCGGTCGCGAGGTCTCCCGACCACTGGACGAGCATGCCGTGCACCCAGTCGGGCCGTCCCAGGATCTGCGACCAGTGACGTGCGTGCCCGAGCTCGACGGCGCGATCGATCGTCGCGAACGCAACTCCCTCTCCTGCGAGCGTCTCGAGGAATGCGACGTAGGTGAGCGCCCCCGCCAGGATCGAGGGATCCCCATGCGCCTCGGCGAGCTCGAGCGCCCTCGACGCGTGTGGCATCGCTCCGCCGACGCCCTCGGTCTCGTGCAAGCACCAGGCGAGGCCCTGCTCGACCTCGATGCGCAGCGTGATGTCCGCGAACGGCTCCGCAGCCGCTCGCCGGAAGAACTCGGCGCCGACATGGAACCCGTCGAGCTGGACCGTGACCCAACCGAGGCGCGCAATGGCGCGGGCCTTCTGCTCTTCCGAGCTCGAGGCGAGCACCGCATCCTCGAGCAGAGAGCGGGCACGCTCGATGTACCCCGCGTCGAAATGGCGCTCGGCCGCTTCGATCGTCCGACGCAGCAGGTCGCCCTGCTGCCGT